>JAIOQW010000115.1 GCA_021108405.1 Methanosarcinales archaeon | reverse complement strand
TTATAGGATGAAAAGACACGTTTGTTGTAAGACTAAACTAACTGCAAATCCATTCGTAGTTAAAGATGACTATTTATAGTTTGTTTACATCTTATTATACAAGAGATCATTAAACCTGGATTTACGATCCGGATCTCTATGACTTCTAGTATAAAATGGAGTGAAAAAATGAACAAGGAAACCATAATAGGCTTAATATCCCTATTAGCAATTGTAGCGATTTTAATGCTTATGGGATGTATTGAAGATAAATCAACACCGGCCGTATCCCCTACAAATTCCGAAGGGACTTTAAGTGTTTATGAACTATTAGAAAACCCGGTGTATGACACGGAAGTAAAAGTTTACGGAAAAGTAAGTGCATTAGGTGAACTTCGCTGTCCATGCTTTGCATTGACTTTTAATGAAAAATCAATAGAGGTATGGTATGACATGATGGAAGAGGATGACCAAACAAAAAGACCTGCTGTAAGTGTAGAAGGAATTGAAAACGGTAATATGGTTATCGTAACTGGTGAACTCAGATCAAGTACCGGGACTGCTCCCAGCACTACTTTCTGGGCCAGCAATATTGAAAAAACAGATAAAGAGAATGAAACAGTTAATTCAGCTAATGTAAATAATATCAAAATAATGCTGCTTGAATCATTTCCTGTTCAGGTAAACGTTGTTGCAAGAGGTGTACATCCCGATAGTTGTACGAAAGTTGACAAGATTACGACAAGACAGGAAGAAAATACCTTCTTCGTCACCATAACCGCATCCAGACCTACTGATGCAATATGTGCACAAGTAATTACGCCATTCGAGGAAATTATAGAATTGGATGTAGTCGGATTGAAAGCAGGTGCTTACACAGTAGATGTCAATGGAGTCAAAGATACATTTGAATTAGAAATAGATAACATTCCTGGTTAATATTTTACATTATCTCAGGTTTTAAATCTCAGCAATCCACCCACACCACCAAGTTTCGCCAATCTAAGATCATCTTCAACAAACTCAATTGTTGTGCCTGTTCTTTGGGCAAACTCGATGATCTCTTCAATAACATCAATCTCCGATGTTTTACTGCCACAATACGGACATTTATCTTTTACGCCCGAATCAACGATCTGGCATTTCTCACAAATCCAGCCCTTAATTTGATAACCTTTATTTATAAATAGCAAATCTACCTGACCATTTTTCACCGCATCCATTGTATCTTTTAAACCGTGAACTGCAAGACCGTTTTTCAGTATTTCACCTGTTAATCTACTCATATTTTGTTCGCTTGTTTCTTTCTCATCCTCTAAAGCAATTTCCTTGGCCTTCGAAATAAGCCTACCTTGCGCTTCGTCAAAATCCATATCAATAATATCTATAACCTTAGACTTAATATGAGGTGGCAGGATATTATTAAACATTGTTTTCGCATTACCGGAACCTGCAATAATAATTCTAACTACCTCTTTTTTTAAAAACAATTTTTCAACATCATCCAGAATATCCTTGAGGAAATGATCAATCGCACCCTTTCTTAGTCTCTGGAAACGTGCCTGTGACATCCCACCTTTTTTATGCTTGTTTATGATATCAATGGCTTTTTTCTTTTGATATCCGACTTTGCCCGAGGAAACAACATAGATTTTTACTCTGTGACTATCCAGAAGAACAAGTCCGAATGATTCATATTCATCAACCAGTCTTGCAAGAGGTTTGATATATGGTGATGTATCTACAATCAAAAGGTTTTCAACTGGCATCCCTAATTGGTATACCTTTAAAAAGTCGTGAATATTCGATGTAAATATAGCAAGTCCACGCTGCCCTTTTTCTCTATCGCTTTCATTCAAATATTCCTCTGCCATTTGAATTGATTTTTCAAAATTTTCAGACAACTCTTTATTTCCTTTTAGAACAGATTTGCAAATATTTTTTCTTCTTCCTACAAATTTACTGTCCGGACTGTCCATATCCAGATAAAGGCTGATAAACGAATCCTTGTTTTCGTGATCATAAATTTCCGAAAGCTCCTTAATGTCAGTGTTATTAAGATCTGTAAGCATGTGTTTAATAAAGGCTTTATAGTATATATTTTATTGACCTGTTTTTGAATAAGGTTTACGCATTAAACGTCCACAATCCATGCACATAGTAATGATCATATTATTTTTGATCCTTACCCTGCAATTTGCTCCCGGGACAAGATAAGCCCCGCATTCTTTGCATACCCTTCGTTTTAATTCACCAGGTATTCTTACCCTGTGGCGCATACCTATCCTTCGAGCAAGATAGACATAGCGTTTACTCATCTTAGGATCCTGCTTATAAAATTCATCAGCCATCTCAAATAACTGCTTTATACGCTGGGCAGCCATATCTCTTATCCAGATCTTTCTTTTTTTATGTTGCATTATATCCCATCAACCAATATTATATAAAATAATAGTATATATGAGATACCTATGCAAATCGCTGTTATAGCTATACAGGGAAATATATCAGAGCACATCAACTCAGCACAATCGGCACTATTGGCAATGGATATACAGGCAACGGTCATTCCTGTTCGCCATAGTGGCATCATACCCTCATGCAGTGCGATAATCTTACCAGGCGGTGAAAGCACTACACTTGGAAGGCTTATGGAACGAGAAGGAATAGATACCGAGATAAAAAAAGCAGCATCCAGGGGAATACCCATAATGGGAACCTGTGCCGGTCTGGTATTACTGGCAAAGGATGGCGGTGAGCAGGTCAGGCGCACAGGGCAAAAATTGCTCGGACTCATGGATATCAGTGTAGATAGGAATGCCTTCGGACGCCAGCGTGAATCCTTTGAGATACCACTTGAAATGCCTATGCTAAAATCACCATACAATGCTGTGTTCATCCGTGCCCCGGCAATCACCGGTATTGGACCTGGTATTGAAGTACTTGCTAAGGTTGAAACATTTATAGTGGCAGTAAAACAGGATAATATAATAGGACTGGCTTTTCATCCGGAACTTACTGATGATCAGAGGATACATCACTATTTTTTTAGTTTATTATTCTAAGAGATCGAGTATATAGAGTTATAGGGGGGAGTGGGGGGTAGTATAAAAAAGCTCCATATACTCGTCATCTCTTGGTTCGCATTATACGAACAATATTATAATATACATCACAATATATATATGTTTGCATAGGATAAAAAGTATATTTATAGTTCAGAAATAAATGACCCTGCAAATTGCAGCGAAAGACGTATCTGTCCTGATACATCATCTTTCGTTACATAACCGTGACCGGGATATAGTATATCTACATCAAGTTCTGTCAGGAATTTTAACGAATCTACAAGGCTGCGCGCATCACCGCTCGGTAGATCAGTACGTCCGAAACCACCTTCGGGAAATACTGTATCTCCTGAAAAAAGTGATCTCGATTGGCTGTGGTATAGACATATGCTCCCCTGCGTATGTCCGGGAGTATTAATGACCTTAAGATCACTCCCGTTCCCAAGTCCGATCAATTCACTGTCATTAAGTAATATATCAGGTTGAAAGCAAGCTCCATGGGCACCGAACATTGCTGCTACACTGGATATATCATCACCAAGCAGTCCTGCGTCTTTAGTATGTATAGCAATTTTAGCACCGGTCTGACGGCTGACTTCTTCTACTGCACCCCAATGATCATAGTGGGCATGGGTAAGGATTATCAATTCAATGTTGGAAGGGTCCATTATATCTTCGATCCTATCCAGTACATACCTTGCATTTGTTCCCACATCGATCAATAATGGTTTTGGAGCCATGATCAAATAGGCATTAGCATCTGCCGGTGAACTGTTGATCTGTATTACTTGCATATATTATACCTCATTAAAAATCAAATAGCTGGCTCTGACCTTGCTTTGATGTCTTTTTATCGTTTTTTGAATGATTACTGATATGTTCTATCACTGTGCCGCCGCCGAAGTCCATAAGTCCTTTCTGTTTTGCATCATAGTCCAGCACAGATGAATCAACACCCAGCTCTCGCAATATTCGTGCAACAGGAGGTAATATTTGTTTCTTAATATAATAATTCACGTTCAGCGATATATTGTTCTCCTTTACATACTCAGGGTCCTCTGCCTGATCAACGAACAGACCTTTACTCGCTGTGATGACAAAAGGTATCCTGTCTCCTATGGAAGGCACATATCCTGAGCGTTTTTTCATTTTCTCAACCACAGTAATGTGGGGTTGTCTGTTGCGGTAGCTCTCTGGCTTTTTGGTATATTTGCGGGTCAAGATCAGGTCATTGATAGCTGACGGATCAGACTCAAGATCAATATTTCGTACATTGTTGATCACTTCCCTGACATGGGTTATTGCATCATCAACCCTACCTTCCTTAAGTACCAGTTCCAGTACCCTGGTCAATGTCCTGCTGGTAAGTTCACACCAGTCCCGCCTAACTGTTTCCATACCTTTTACCTTAATACTATCAGACCACCCATCAGACCCGGGTTCGAACACCCAAAGAGCATAACGCTTCTTAGCAATGAAAATCGAACGTCTGGCAAAACTCTCAAATTCCAGTTCCATGGGGTCAGGCAGTTTTGATGATACAATACCTGATATCTTACGTCCTACTATTCCGGCATCATCAAGTGAAATACCTTCAGGAGATAATTTCACAAACACACTATCAGTATCCCCATAAACTACACTAAGATCTATTTTTTTTTTGGCACTGATCCTGTCAGAATCCGGTCCCGTATCCGATAGTTCGGATTCCAGGTATGCATTTCCACTATTAAGGTAAACACTACCTATCTGTGATTCTACTACATTTTTTGTGTTAAGGATATTCTCCCTGCCAAAACTGGTAACAGAATTTGCCATGGTCAGACTGTAAAGTTTTGCCCTGGTATAGCCCGAATATCCGTAAAAACTATTCAGTAGCATCTTTAAGGCCTGTTGAGTGGCATTGAGTACCCTGGCCTCTTCACCTGATGCATCCCTCATCTTTTGCTTGGTCTCAATCCTGCGATTCAACAGGTCCTCTAAAATAGCAGGCACTATACCGCGTTGTGTCTTCGCTGATACGAACTTTCCTCCTGAAGGAGTGTGTATAATATCTCCCTCAAAAACCGTTCCTGTGATCTCTGTTGTATAGCATAGGTTATGGGCCATCATGATCGTGGGATAAAGCGACTTGTAATCCAGGATAACCACATCATTCAATAGACCTTTTGTAGGATCAAGTACTTCTCCGCCTTTTAATTCATCGCTCTTGATGCGGCGTTGTTGTGCCAGAGCACTGTTGGGCTTATGAGGCATTACTCTGTTTCGTAAATAATACTCTCTTAAGAGTATATTCTCGATCATATTTGTCTGGCCACCATCCAGGATATCCTGCGTTAGAGTTCCGCTGACTCTGGAAAGGGCTGTGAACTTATCCAGCAGGCTAAGTTTTAACAGCAACTCAATTGCCAGTTCAGAATCCCGCCTGGCATAATCTATAAATAACCGCAGCTTATCTCCATTATCATTCCAGTATTCCTCCATATCACCCGGACTGACATCCAGCTTTTCCCTGCCTAATAGTTCATGAGAAGTGTTCTTAAGCGTATACTGTTTCAGGCTGAAATCCCGCCTGAGTATAGGCAGTACATCCACTATCAACCGGCCTGTTATTGATATATTCGTCTGGGTACCTATCTTCTTGTAATAAGCCGGTCTTCCATCTTTACCCATTATCGGGTTTATATCTATTCCATGTTCAACTTTCAGTGTGTTTATACGATCAATAATATAGGGAATATCGAAGTTATTGGAATTATAGCCTGTAAGTACATCCGGATCATATTCCCTGATGATATCAAAAAAACTTTCCAGCATTTTACCTTCATCCGGAAATGCCCGGGTATCTTTATTGACTCCCTGCGCATTTTTGCTCATCAGTACCATAGTTCTGTCGCCATCGTAAGCTGGTTCGAAAGCACAGCTTATCATGATAACGGGTGAGTGTTCAGGTTCTGGCATACCTCCGTTGATGGGAAGGCATTCTATATCAAATGCCATATATTTAAAAGGTACATTAGTGATGATATCAACAGGCACTACTGTATCTGTTATGATCTTTATATGAGCGTCAACTTTTGACAAGTTGATCCCGTGGATTTTATCATCATCTAATGGCTGTGAATCTATTTCAACCCAGGACAGACCGCCAATGCCTGAATCGATAAGAAACCTGTTTCTAAATAATATATCTGTCTCATAGATCTCAGATATGCTGTTATTTTTTTGAATATCGTCCCGAATAACAGGTACACTTTTTGGGTCCTTTAGAATGATCTTGAGCATGGGCACAGGATCTTTTGAATATCCTATCGGTTCATACCGCGGGATTATTTCAATATCAGTGATATGGTCTTTGAATATTTCTTTGATCTGGTTGCAGACTTGCTCTATTTTTGATCCGTCATAGGGTTTTGCATAGAAATATGGTTTGAAACCTGGCACAAAACAGCATACGCTCTGCCCGGTATCAGTTCTGCCATATAGACGAATAACCGGATATCCTAAATTATTGTATGTATAATCAGCATCCAGGATCTGGAATCTCATTATAGGATTAAATAAATTGATAATGACTTAAGAGTTTCTAAAAAAAGGTTTTGATCCATATGTAAATATAATGGTGAATAAATTAATAAATGTTGCATTTGTATTTGCATTAAAATATTGTATGGAAAAATTCGTTTATGTTATTTACTATTTGCCATTTAAGTGATTGTCTATAAAGCAATTACCAATAATCTTTAATTCCATTAATTCTATTCCAAGAGAAGAATGAGACTATCTGATTTCGACTACCACCTTCCAAAACACATGATCGCACAACAACCTGCCTACCCCAGGGATTCATCCGGGTTAATGATCATAGATAAGCATACGATATATCACAGATCATTTCATGAGCTGCCTGAATTCCTGCGTTTTGGGGATCTGATCATAGCAAACGAAAGCAGGGTAATCCCTGCCAGGCTCCGTGGCAATAAAGATACGGGAGGAAAAGTGGAAGTATTGCTGGTCAAACAGCAAAAAGAAAACAATTACGAATGCCTCATCAAAGGACGTGTCAAGAACGGGCAGACAATCCACTTCAACCACGAAATCACATGTACTATAAGAGAAAGAGTAGACACAAATACCGGGTACCGCTATAATATCAGGTTTAATTGCGAGGATACACTTAAGTCCCACCTGCATGAGATAGGTATCATGCCAGTACCGCCTTATATCAAGGAGCCAATAAAAAACAGCACGCAATACCAGACTGTTTATTCCAGTCAGGAAGGTTCTATTGCCGCACCTACGGCAGGGCTGCATTTTACCGATACATTACTTAATACTATCAAATCAGTCGGAGTCGGACTTGCATTTATAATACTGCATGTGGGAGTGGGTACTTTCATGCCTGTGAGAGTTGAGATGGTTGAAGATCATGTCATGGAACCCGAATATTATATAATTAATAAAGCGGCTGCAGATGCCATTAATAATGTCATAGCCAGCGGCGGGAGGCTTATCGTGGTCGGAACTACCACGGTCAGGGCTCTGGAAAGTGCATGCTGGCAGGATGGAATGATACAACCTTCGGAAGGTTGGAGTGAAAAATTTATCTACCCTCCTTATAAGTTCAAGACTCCTATAGGTGCATTGATCACCAATTTCCACCTCCCTAAATCCACATTATTAATGCTGGTCAGTGCCTACGCAGGCAGGCAGATAATGCTGGATGCCTATCAAAAAGCCATAGATAAGGGATACAGGTTCTACAGTTTCGGAGACGCCATGTTAATAATGAACAGGGAAGAAGAAATACATGTTTGAGATCATTCACGAGGATACAACCACTGGTGCCAGAGTTGGAAAATTAACCACAGCCCATAACACAGTAGATACTCCGGTCTTTATGCCAGTGGCAACAAAAGGTGTGGTGAAGACACTTACACCTACCGAACTAAAGGATATGGGTACCCGGGCAATTATCAGCAACGCTTTTCATCTATACCTTAGCCCCGGACATGAACTGATACAAAGCATGGGAGGACTTCATAGTTTCATGGGATGGGACAGGGCAATTTTCACAGACAGTGGTGGTTTCCAGATACTGCGGAAGGAATTCAAGTTCAAATTAAATAGCAAAGGCATAAGTTACATGAATTCCAGGGACGGTAAGCGGCATATGTTTACTCCTGAGTTGTGTATGGAGATACAGGGTGGTCTGGGTTCAGATATTGCAATGGTACTGGATGATTGTCCACCGTGGGGGAGTACCCGTGATGAAGTACGGGATTCGGTCTGCAGGACTGTGAACTGGGCTCAACGATGCCTTAATGCCAGGTGCAATGAGGATCAACTGGTATTTGCTATATTGCAGGGGGGAACATACCCTGATATGAGGCAGGCATGTGCGCAGCGTCTGGTTAAGATGGGATTTGACGGGTATGGTATAGGGGGACTGAGTATAGGTGAACCAAAAGAGGTGATGCATGATACTATTAAGTCAAATGTGCCTATGATCCCGCCTGATAAACCAAGGTATCTAATGGGTGTGGGATCGCCGCTGGAACTGCTGGATTCCATATCACTTGGCATAGATATCTTCGATAGCGCATTTCCTACAAGAAATGCACGCCACCAGACTGCAATGACCGGTCACGGACAAATTGATCTAAGGCGTGCGGTGTTGAGTAATGATCCCAGGCCGATTGATGAAAAGTGCGAATGCTATACTTGCAGGCACTTCTCAAGAGCTTATCTGTATCACCTGTTCAAGGAATCCGAACTTCTTGCTATGCGGCTCTCATCAATACATAATCTTTATTTCCTGCAGGAATTGATGAGGAATAGTAGAAAAGCTATAATGGATGATAGGTTTGTTGATTTTGCTGATCAGTTTAAAAAAGATTATTTATAGAACAAAATCCTCCCTCTGGTCGGATTTTCTTGACTGAGGCTTCAAAGAAGCCGAAGATTAGAAGATTCGTAGAAGCTGAAGATTAGAAAATGTGAACGGAGTGAACATTTTCGATATATCAAGTTATACTTGATATACTATTAAAAAACTAACGAGACTTTTATGCATATTAAATACATAAATGCCTTGAAATATAAGCTATCGCATGGGCTGGAGTTTGAGAAAAAAAATATGAATTTGACCATAAATAAAATGTTAAAAGTCGAGTTAGACATGGCTAGATTTGAAATAAGACAAATTGAAAATTACCTTGCTGAATTAGAAAAGCACCACAACATGAGTTCTGATATTTTTTATGATATATTTAATTCCGGTGAACTTGGAGATAACAGTGAATACATTAAATGGTATGCGTATAAAGACACACATAATAAGCTCATGGAAAGGGCAAAGGAAATTGAGAAAATAAAAAGGAATTACTGATAACTTTGGACTTGTGTACAATTTATATGTCCTTTTGGGATTGTCGGAAAAGGCTATATTTCGAAGAATTTGCGATTATGATTAACATATTACAAATAGTTCGATTATATTGCTTTTCCGACAGTCTCCCTTTAGTAATTACACATACAGAATAGTTTTATAATGATATGTAGTGCACTTCTGAAACGATGTTCTGTCCCTCGTCCGAGAGTACAAAATCTAAGAATGCCTGCTCATTTTCATCCGGATTACCTTTTGTGATCATCCAGAGTGTTCTTGAGATCGCATAATTATTGCTTTGAATATTCTCAATTGTAGGTTCAGTGCCATCAAGATTAACTGCCTTGACATCCGAATTGACATACCCGAGAGATATAAATCCTATACCCTGCTCACTTCCGGTAATGGTTGTTCGCACCTTACCATTTGAATCCTGGATGATGGCATATTCTGTAACATCCTTCTCGATAGGTTTTAAAACTACCTGCTCAAAGCAATCCCTTGTTCCTGATCCCCCTTCACGGGAGACTACCATGATTTCAATGTCTTCTCCTCCTACATCCTTCCAATTGGTGATCTCGCCTGTGTATATACCCTGTAATTGGGTAATCGTGAGATCGTTAATTGTATTGGATGGGTGAACAATAATAGCAACACCGTCCTTTGCAACAGCATGCGTTACAAGATCCGTATATTGTTCTTTTTCAGAGTTTTTCAGGTCCCGGGACGCATCCCCTATGTCTATTACACCCTCAGCAACAGATTTTACACCATGTGAAGAACCTCCTCCTGACACATAAACCTGGCTACCAGGATTGTTCTCCATGAAAATGCGTGCACATTCCTCTGCTATGGGAAGAACTGTTGTCGATCCTGCGATCTGTAGTTTCATAGAACTTTTTGAAGTATCAGTGTCTTGTGAAGTATCAGTATCTTCATTATCGGTACAACCTGATCCGGCTAATGATATTGCAACTACTGCAATGATCAGGAGAATTTTCATCACTATGGAGGGTGATGAAATGTTTATTATTGTGTGTGGTTTTTCCATATTCTCACCGCTATGGTCATATAATCAAAGATATATATAATTATTCCATATAAGTATATATATTATATATATTATATATAGTTTAGCTATACAATACATATTATATGTATTCGTTTGGCATTATAATTTGTAGAATTGTAAACTGTACTTGATAAATCTGTGTCTGAGAGTATTCATCGAATTCACTGGTTTTTATAAGTATCACAGTTACTATACAGTTTTAAGTGAACATGATTCAACTTAAAAGAAGTGCTAATTGCCCTTATATTTGAAGTAAATGCAGAGCTCCTCCAATGCCTCCTGTATATTATATAAATAATCTCTATAGATTAAATAGACTCTATATATCTATTGTGGATAATTATATATATTGATATTAACGACTCCTATCAAGTCAAATTACAATAATCATTGGTGGACAGTGGTGGATTGATACATAAATGAAAAACAATGAGAGGATAATCGAATCTTTATTATTTTTATCAGCCATCACTGCATTAGTAATTGTATCAATGATCCTGATATTTCTTCTCAAAGAAGGTGGACCATTCCTGTTAAGGACAGGCATTTCCGACTTTATTCTTGGTATGAAATGGAATCCTGACCCTGTTGCAGGTGAACCTGCTTATGGTATATTTCCTATGATCGTAGGATCTGTCTATATAGCGACCGGGTCATTGATCTTCGCAGTTCCACTTGGAGTTAGTTGTGCTGTTTTTTTGGTTGAAGTTGCACCTATATGGGTGCAGTCAGTAATAAGGCGGGGTATCGAACTGCTTGTAGGCATACCTTCGGTAGTCCTGGGATTCTTCGGACTTGTTCTTTTAGTCCCCCTGATCAGGGAATACTTTGGCGGATATGGCTTTAGTATCCTTGCAGGGTCTATTATACTCGGGATCATGGCGTTGCCCCATATTATCAGCATCTCGGCAGATGCCATTGCCGCAGTACCAAATGCACATAAAGAAGCATCTTATGCTCTTGGTGCTACCAGATGGCATACGATATGGAATGTAACCCTCCCGTCAGCAAAATCAGGGATCATAGCTGCAGTTATTCTTGGCATGGGAAATTCCATCGGTGAAACGATGGCTGTACTCATGGTTGCAGGGAACTCCACTGTTCTGCCTGAACCGATCATTGATGTACTTGATCCGGTGATGACAATGACAGCTAATATCGTAATAGGGATGAATTATGCAACTGGCGAATATCAAGAAGCTCTTTTCGCAACAGGTATTATTCTCTTTCTGATGATTGTAATATTAAATGGAATATCTTATCATATGCTCAGATCAGGAAAAATTATACAATGATAAATATTGCAGGACATCACAGGATATTATCACACGATACTATCAATAAAATAGCTACATTGATATTATGGGCTTCAGCAGCAGTAACAATTTCTTTTTTAGTTTATATTATTGGTTTTATCATAATTAAAGGGATTGGGGTGATAAATATATCATTCCTTTTGGAATCACCACGTATGAGTGGAGCAGAAGGTGGCATTTTCAATGCTATTGTCGGAACACTTTGTCTTGTTGCAATTGCAATTATCACTGCAGTTCCTATTGGTGTGGGAGCAGCGATTTTTCTTATAGAATATGCAACAGATAATCCCGTAACCCGGATGATCACCTTTGGCGTGGAATGTCTCGCAGGAATACCATCAATTGTGATAGGATTATTTGGGTATGCATTTCTTGTTGTATACCTGGGATTGGGTTTTTCAATCCTGTCCGGAGGACTTTCGCTTATGTTCATGATATTACCCTGGACTGTACGGGCATCAGAGGAAGCAATAAAAACAGTACCTATGGAATTGAAAGAGGGAAGTCTTGCACTGGGAGCTACAAAATGGCAGACTATTGTGCAGATCGTACTTCCGGAGGCTCTCCCTGGCATTACAACAGGGGTAATTCTCGGAACAGGAAAAGCGATCGGTGAAACTGCAGTGATCATGTATACTGCAGGGTCTTCACTGCTATTACCGCATTCAATATCCGATCCTGTCCGTGCATTGCCGTATCATCTGTATATTCTTGTATCCGAAGGAATATCCGAGGATATGGCATATGGCAGTGCTGTGGTACTGCTCGTAATGATACTTATTATCAATGTAATGGCAATTGGAATCCAAAAAATGTGCAACAGGAGAAGAAAGTGATATAATTGCTTGAAAATGAAACTATCGAAATAGAAAGTATAGATATTAATCTATGGTATGATGATATACAGGCCTTAAAAGATATTTCGATCAAGTTACCAAAAAATAAAGTTACAGCTATAATTGGCCCCTCCGGATGTGGTAAATCTACTTTCCTACGCTGTATCAACCGGATGAATGACCTTATCAAGACATGTCGCGTTACTGGTGAGTTGCTCTGCGGCAGCACAGATATCTACGGTAAGGATATAGATGTAATCACTTTAAGGAAGAGGATAGGTATGGTCTTCCAGAAACCAAATCCATTTCCGATGTCTATCTATGACAATATTGCATATGGACCACGTATTCACAATAACCTGAATAAAAATGGATTAAATGATCTGGTTGAAGAAAGTCTTAGATCCGCAGCATTATGGGATGAAGTGAAAGATAAATTGAATAAGTCTGCATTTTCATTGAGTGGTGGGCAGCAGCAGCGTCTGTGCATAGCACGAACACTTGCAGTAAAACCGGAAGTGATATTATTTGATGAGCCATGCAGTGCTCTTGACCCGATATCCACTACCAGGATAGAGGATCTAATAGGGAAATTAAAGAAAGATTATACTATTATCATAGTAACCCATAATATGCAGCAAGCTGCCAGAGCATCTGATTATACGGCATTCTTTCTACTTGGTGAAATGATCGAGTTTGGAAAGACTAAACACATCTTTGAAAAACCCAAACAAAAAAGTACAGAGGATTATATTACCGGACGTTTTGGTTAATACGAAATAAGATAAAGAGGGATATAATGGTCAGGGATAAATACCATAATCAATTATTACAATTACAGGAAAAAATCTCAAATATTAGCGAATTAGTAAAAAATGCAATTAGAGAATCTATCACATCACTGCAAGATCATAATATAGAGCAGGCAGTGAATGTGATAAAAGATGATAAAAAAATTGATGAACTTTCTACACAGATTGAGATTGAATGTATGCGACTTCTTGCTCTTCAACAGCCTTTGGCCTGTGATCTTAGATTGGTAGTAGCTATTATTAAGATCAACATTGATCTGGAACGAACAGGTGATCTTGCAGTTGCCATTGCAAAAGTAACAATTGCAATTAATAATGATATCCATATCAAACCCCTGGTTGATATTCCCAGAATGGCTACTATTGTATGCAAAATGATAGATGGTGCCCAGCGTGCCTTTTGTGAGTCTGACACTGATCTTGCTTATGATATTGCAATTTTTGATAATGAGGTCGATGCTTTATACAATCAAGTATGGCGGGAGATAATGACTTTAATGATCGAGAATCCACGGAATATTAGAAACGCATCACAGTTAACATTAATAGCACGGTATCTTGAGCGTATGGGAGATCATGTCAGTAATATGTGCGAGAGTATAGTATATATGGTAACAGGTAAAAGAGTAAAATTAAACTAATCAAATTGCCTTTATCAAACACATACTCACCCCCTCAACTCTAATAAAACACACCTCACAACCTGACCTCCAACTCCATGGATGCCCTGGACTTTGTGAAGCAGTCCGGGGACGTGTGACTGCTGCCCGATTTAAAGGGTTATAAAAGGCTTGAGCCGGATGTAGTGAAAGTTACAAGTCCGGTTCTTAGAAGAGGGAGAGCGAGTAATCGCTCTTTCTTATTCGGCGAGGGGAGGCCGTAAGGCCTCTTCTTTACTCTACATTATATATCCGAGGTCGGGTGGGTTTTGTGAGCATAAGGTCTTAGGGATGGATTGCTCAAGATCGCAAATTCGATTTTATCTAAATTGCAACTATAGGATTGAATATCAATACTATAATAAAATCCTGTAGGATTACCTATTGATAAAAGCCAATTCATAATTTTTTTTGAGGTTTGTCTCTTAATCGAAGATTATAAATACCAGAAACGAGTGTATAACATAAAAAATAGAAGGAATTGAGTAAAGATGATTCAAATAATATTGAGAGTATTGATACCCAATATAGGGTTGGGGATGCCTCGGACTTGTAATCCGGCGGTGGCACAGTAGGGGCTTTAAATGTATGTGCCAAAAGCAAAAAACCACGGTTTAAAAAATCCGAGATGCACGGGGATTTGCCCTCCCAAAGGGTCCTGTGGTAAGTGCATCAGCGCCGAAGAGGGGCGCTATACAAGGTAAATATGTATGGAACCCTTGCCGAGATGGTAAATACCCAAATAGAAAGGAGGTCATGAAAATGAAAAGCAAAAAGGTGAAAACAAAAGTGATGGCATTGACGGTTTGTGTGGTGATGTTGTTGGGTATATGTGGGACGATTACAGCGAGTACACAGGTTGTGGATGTAGATAGTGATGCTAATGCTAATGCAGCAGCGGATTTTTTTATGTTGCCAGTATCTCATAAAATCGTGGAGCCTGTACCTTTAACACAACAAGACAATAAGATCGTGCCGAAGACAACCACCAGCACTGCAACAATATGGACAGAAGTTCTAGATATGGATGTTCTTCCTGATATTGTAGGCTGGGAAAAATATACAAGCGGTGGTTCTGCAAGTGTTTCGGGTGGTATTTTAACAATTGATACCATCGGAAATGATGCTTATTTACAATTTGACCAGAGAAATCCAGGTTCAGATTGGTTTGATAATGTAGACAATTCCAAGGGCTGGGTAGTAGAAGCGAGATTGCAAGTTGATGATATGACTGAAGATGACGCGTATTTAGTTATATGGACTCATGACAGAACTTGGCTGACGCAATTACGTATTTACAAAGACTATATATCTTGGTATCCTGGACACACTTTGTATTACATGGACACAACAGACACATACCATATTTATAGAATAGAAGGAAAAGGAAACTCTTATAAAGTCTATGTCAATGGTAATTTAGCGATAGATGGAGTAGTAACTAGCGGTGGCGGAACATTTACTATATCGTTTGGCGATGGACATGGAGGAACACAAACAAAATCTTATTGGGATTATTTTAGATATAGCACAGTGGGTGAAGAACCCCCTCCAGATGTATCAGTCTCCACAGATAGCTTCGAATACTGTCCAGGCGACATGATGACCGTTACTATGGATATCGCTAATCCAACTGAAGACAGCGTAATGTTCCAATGCTACTGGGGAGTTCCTCAGTATAGCATTTGGGTTCCAGTAATGTCTATACCTATACCTGCAGGCTACAATGAAACACACAATTTCAGCTTCATAATTCCAGACTTGGGTCCAACGCCTTTCGGTAATGTATTCTATGTGCAACTACTCAATACAAGTGACGTAGTCTTGGATGCCGACGCTGCATGCTGGGCTTACAGTCCGGGTGGAGAAGCAATGTCGGCTGCGAAAGTGAACATTGCAAAAGAAATAAAGAAAACAATAAAAAGGATAGAGTAGAGTTTCAAAATTAAGAGGCTCTGCTCTTTTTTTTTTCTGACTCTGATATATATCATGAAAACTTACAGAACCTAACCAAAGGTATTCAACGAGGATGCCCTCGAATTCATTCGTGTGTGGAGAGGTTGGGGCTTTTATCCTAAATAAATGCGTTTATACTTTCCTATACGTAAATTAATACCACAAAACTTAACAGTAATGTATATAATGGTTTTTCCTATGATAGAAGTGGAGACAAAGCTGAAGACAGACTGTATCGAACATATCGAGGAGCGGATAAAAGAACTTAAAATGGAATATAAAGGAGAAAAAACCCAGATAGATCTTTATTTTGACAATCCGAACATACAGATCTTAAGTGGCGGAGGCGCTCTTCGGGTCAGGGATACCGATGGGAACTACAGGCTAACTTACAAGGGACCTAAAAAAGATAATGAGACGACAAGCAGGGCAGAGTTCGAGATACGGATAGAATCTGCCAGGGAAATGATAAAAATACTCGACGAACTTGGTTTTTATAAGATATGTGAAGTAAAGAAATTTAGAAAAACATATCTTCTTGAAGATTTAATTATTACATTGGATAACGTGGATGGACTGGGAGAATTCATAGAAGTTGAAGGCAAAGCAAGCAATGATGAGGAATTTGAGCAGAAGAAAGATGAGATATTCAAGCTTCTTAAAAAACTCGGACTCTCAACAGAGGAGATAAGCCAGAGGTCATACCTGGAGATGCTCCTTGACGGGAAAATGGGGTTAAACAATAGAAAAGGAGAATAAAATATCTTATGAGTGATAGTGATGATGGAATAGAACAGATTATTGCTTCAGAAGAGGAGATGAAACGGCTTGATGATCCGTCACTTTTTATTAATAGGGAATTGAGCTGGATAAAACTGAATGAGCGTATCCTTGAGGAAGTATATGATAAGGAACATCCGCTTTTGGAGCGGATTAAGTTCCTTGCGATCTGCGGGAGTGGTCTCGATGAATTTTTTATGGTGCGGGTTTCGGGTTTGAAGCGGCAGGCGTTAAAAGGTGCTCTTAAAACACCACCTGATGGCATGACACCAAATGAACAGCTTGCTGCCATAAGAATAGAAGTTAAAAAGCTTCTGAAGAAATACTCAAAATGCTGGAATGAAGAGATAATCCCGGATTTATTAACCGCTGGTATCATGATTAAAAAGGTTGAAGATCTTGATAAAGATCAACGCAATTATGTTAGAGATTATTTCGATAATAGTATCTTTCCGACCCTTACGCCTCTTGCCATGGATTTTGCACATCCGTTTCCTTTTATCTCAAACATCTGCTTAAACCTTGCCGTGATCGTCAGGGATTCTGAGGACGGTGAGAAATATGCCCGAATTAAGATACCGACTGATCTCTTTCCAAGATTGGTTGAGATACCAGACAGAGGAAAAAAACCTAATAATGAAACTAAAGTGAAAAAAGAGATCAATCTTGTTTTTATTGAGGATATCATTGCGTCAGAGATTAATAAGTTATTTCCAGGATTAACGGTTGTTGCCACCTGCCCGTTCAGGATGACACGCAATGCAGAGATAAAGATAACAGATGATCTTGCATCAGATCTTCTAACCGCAATGGAGTTGGGTATAGAGTCAAGAAGGACAGGTTTTCCTGTGAGGCTGGAGATAGACGGATCGATGCCTGATAAATTAAAGAAACTCTTTATTCACAAATTCATGCTTACTGACGATTTTGTGTATAAGGTTGATATGCCACTCTCCATTGTTGATTTCTGGCAGTTTCTTGGTATCGATAGACCCGATCTTAAGGATAAACCTTTTTTACCATACACCCCGCCCGCTTTTAAAAATGGCCAGGATATCTTTTCCACGATAGAAAAGCGAGACTGGGTCTTTTATCACCCTTATGATAGCTTCAATACGATAGTGAACCCGCTTAAGCAGGCAGCAGAAGATCCGGATGTTTTAGCGATCAAGACCACGATGTACAGGGTTGGTAAACAATCTCCGATCATATCTGCCCTATTACATGCAAGAAAGAGGGGAAAAGCCGTAACAGTACTCGTGGAGTTGAAGGCAAAATTCGATGAGGAGAAAAATATAGGTTGGGCAAAGGTTCTTGAGGATGCGGGTGTGCATGTGATTTATGGGCTTGAGGATCTCAAAGTACATGCGAAGATACTTCTTATCGTTAGAAAACGTGGTGAAAAAATCGTGCATTATTCGCTTGTAAGTGCAGGTAACTTCAATGCCGTCACTTCGACAACTTATGCAGATATCATTTACCTGACCTCCGATCCCGAAGTCGGAGCAGAACTTGCAGAGGTATTTAACCTCCTCACAGGATATTCGAAGAAGAATGACTATAAACATCTCGTGGTTGCTCCGGCGACGCTTCGAAGAGAGATCGTTGATCGTATCAACCGGGAGATAGATGCGCATAAACAGGTGGGAGACGGATACATAGCCATCAAATTAAACGGTCTTGTTGATGAGGGCATAATTCAGGCGCTCTATAGGGCGTCGATGGCTGGTGTGAAAATCGATCTCAACGTGCGGGGTCTGTGCGCCCTGAGGCCGGGTGTAAAAGGTGTAAGTGAAAATATAACCGTAACCTCGATACTCGGGCGATTTCTTGAACATTCAAGGGTCTACTACTTCAAAAACGGTGGAGCTGATGAGGTGTTGATAGGTAGTGCGGACATGATGCCAAGAAACCTTAATAAACGGGTTGAAGTACTCATTATCATTCTGGACCCGGAACTCAAAAAAATAATTATCGAGTACATGCTGAATATTCACCTGAAAGATAACGTAAAAGCAAGAAGACTCTTATCTAATGGAACTTATGAACGTATAATCCCGGGTCCTGATGATGAACGTATAGACTCACAGAAATGGCTGATAGAACACCGGGGAATATGGCATGGTGACGCATAATTTTTTAACAAGAAGGAATGGGAATGGAGAAGAGTATAATTTTTGCACTGCTTGAAAATCAGGATCATCAAGACCTGATCCGTACAATATCAGAATCATATCAGTTTGCTCATGACCCGCCCACCACTGTGCGAGAGAGCTATTTTGATTCCTTTGACTGGCTTCTCTATAATGAGAATTTCGTTCTTTTGAAACAGGATGATACATTTTACTTAAAGGACATGGAATCCTTTGAAGTGAAAGCAGAATGCCGATGGGAGCATAAAGACGTGGCACGGTTCTGGTGGGACTTTCCTGATCGCGAGATTGCGGCGTTGCTTAAGGCGTGCCTGGATGTCAGGGCACTTCTGCCGTTTTTAGAGATTGAGAAGAGGAACGAAAAACTCCATATCCTGAACAAAGATGAAAAAACAGTATTGTGGGTCTATCTCGACGAGATCAATCCGGGAACAGACGTCTCTATCCAAAAAACCATCAACACTATTACACTTGTGCCAGTCCGTGGCTACTGGAAAGAGTTTCGTGATTTTCATCAGTTTATAGAAAAGATCAAAATAGCTGAGCCCTGTGATAATTTATTTAACATGATGCTCAAGCTGAGCCAAAGAAAACCCGGGGACTATAGCTCCAAAATGAAGGTCGCCCTCACAAGAAACATGAGCGGTAGTATGGCCACAAAAAAGATCTTCCTCTACCTGCTAAACACCATGAAACAGAACGATGAATGGGTCATCAGTGATATAGATACCGAGTTCCTCCATGATTTCCGGGTCTCAGGGCGCCGAACACGCTCTGCCCTGAGCCAGATCAAAGACGTGCTCCCTCCGGAAAAACTTGATCGGTTCAAACAGGATTTCAGGGAGCTTGGTCAGTCTTCTAATAAACTAAGAGACCTGGACGTGTACCTGCACACGAAGGAGGAGTACCTCGCCATGCTACCCGAACATCTCAGGCCGGGACTCGACCCCTTTTTCATAGATCTGGAAAAACAGCGTGAAAAAGAGCTAAAAGGATTTACCAGAGTGCTCCGCTCCGATTTTTACAGGCAGCTTGTCACCGACTGGGAAGTATTCCTGGTTTCCGATGAGGATTGCGACAGGACGGCGAAAAACGCGGAAAAACCCGTGATAACACTTGCGAGAGAGTTCATCTGGAAGCGGTATACAAAGATCATGAAGGACGGGGAAAAGATTAATAACAATTCACCTGACGTGAAACTTCACAAATTACGAATCCAGTGCAAGAAACTGCGTTATCTCATGGAGTTCTTCGCATCTCTATTCCCATCTGATGAGATCGCACTTCTGACAAAACAACTGAAGCGATTCCAGGACAACTTAGGAGATTTCAATGACCTCTCGATGCAGCAGGATACACTAAAAGAATACCTTGATACGATCGACCCAGAATCAGATCAGAATATGCTCATTGCAGCTGCTATCGGTGGACTGATCATGAACTTGAATATGAAACAACATCAAGTACGGGCTGAGTTTTCAGATCAATTCAGGAATTTTGCTCAAAAGAAGAACAGATCGCTCTTCAAACAACTCTTCAAAGATGGCGATAGAACGACCGCAAAGAAGGAAATGATACCATGACGAATTTAGCATTCTACAGTATAAAAGGAGGTGTCGGGAAAACGGCCGCAGCGGTCAACCTTGCATACCTCTCATCCCGTGACGGGTTCAAGACATTGCTCTGCGACCTGGACCCGCAAGGCTCGGCGTCATACTACTTCAGGGTACGAACTCCCAAAAAGTTCAATTCCGAAAAACTGTTAGAAGGCGGTAAGAAGGTTGATAGAACCATACGCGGGAGTGATTACTCAAATCTGGATATCCTCCCTGCTGATTTTTCATACCGATTGCTCGATATCGCACTCAGCAACAGGAAACGCTCTATAAAATGGCTCAAAGAGATGTTAACACCATTTGAAGATGAATACGATAACATATTCTTTGACTGTCCACCAAACATCACCCTGCTCTCTGAGAACGTCTTTTTTGCCGCTGACTATATCCTCCTCCCGTTTGTCCCAACTACCCTTTCCAGGCTCACTTATGATAAACTGATAAAGTTCTTCAATAAATCCAAATTCGATCAATCAGGGATCGTCCCGTTCTTCTCCATGGTGGAACAACAGAAAACGATACATAAGGAAATCATCAGGGAGATGGAAACAAATAAGCAATTCTTGAAAAGCCAGATTCCTTACGCGGCTGACATCGAGAAGATGGGAATTTACCGCCAGCCGGTTGCATGCACGCAAGCTCACTCAAAAGCTACAGCTTCTTTCGAAGAACTCTGGAATGAGCTGAAGGAGATTATCAGGTAGATATGACCATCATGTGGTCATGTCATCCCCTGCCACAGGCATCCAATGCGCCAACTGCGCTGGCAGAAATCAGGCACGCCGCCGAATCCGACCGAAGGGAGGATTTTGTTCTTATTTTATGGTTGCTATGATTTATTTCAATGGAATTATAATAAAAACTCTCGAGTTAAACGCTCTTTCCATTAATCTTAATATGTTTGATCATAATATAGAGTGTATAACGGATTCGATATGAGACAGGGGACTTCAGAAGAACTTCGCACAGATGTTTGTGGTGTTTCGCCGGATGTTATCATCGAAGACGAAGACAGGATAAAAGAGAGGGGAAAGGAATTGGGGGATAAAAAGAAAATAGAGAAGATACGAGAGATTGCCAGGAAGTATGATCCTGATCCGGAGCATTCTGATACTGTTAGAAGGTTGTCACTTGAGCTATTTGATAAAATGGGGGATCTGCATCTTCTGGGTTACGAGGAACGCTACTGGCTGGAATGCGCCGCAATTCTCCATGATATCGGACGCTCACAGGGCCCAAAAGGACATCACAAATCCTCACTGAGGCTGATACTGAACGACCAGGAATTTCCGTTCACATTAGATGAGAGATACCTCATAGGCAGTATTGCGAGATACCACAGAAAAGCACATCCGAAGAACAGCCATTTTCATTTTGCAGCCATGAGCCAGGATAACAAACAGAAAGTCAGGGTTCTCGCACCAATTTTAAGAATTGCTGACGGTATGGATGCTTCGCATTCGTCAGTCGTTACGAACATCGATCTGAAGATAAAACACGATAGTGTTATGCTGGACTGTTTTGTCACAAACGATGTAAGTCTTGAGCGTGAGTCGATCCTCAAGAAGAAAGACCTATTTGAAAGTACTATTGGAAAAAATTTTATCGTAAAATGGCTTCAGAAGATTTAAGATCAGACGATCGGGTTATTGCTTTCATTGATCTTGGAACAAACTCGATACGCATGTCTGTTGTGAGGATCAAGGCAAATCAGGCGTACACCATTTTATGAAAGTCAACAACCTCTGATTCAGGAAGTCGTAACGAAAATGGAGTATACTCCTGCCCCGGTTACTATTCAACTTGAATAGGATACTTAATTACGACATATTTATATAGTCACACTACATCTATGTAGTTTATATTATTTCTATATAGGCGGGTTATATTATTATCACGGAAAAAAGAAAGATACAGCTTACAGGTGGTTCAACATACATCATATCATTACCTATCAACTGGATACGGGATGTCGGGCTTACAGCAGGTGATTCGTTAACAATATCACAGCAACCGGATAAAACACTTATTTTATCTTCAGAACCAAAGATCACCACTAAGAAATCAAAAGCTACAATAAAATTGTTTCACAGTGATGACCCTGAGGATAATTTCAGGGTTCTTGTTGCGCACTACCTTGTGGGATATGATATTATAAAATTAGTCTCCCAGAAAGGATTCAGTACAATTGATCGAAAGTTCATTAAGGATACTGTTCGACAGAGATTGATAGGTCTTGAGGTTCTTGAGGAGTCCGGAAATGAACTGGTCCTGCAAAGCTTTTTGAATTATGGCGATCTACCACTCGATAAAGCCATGAAAAGCATGTCAAGACTTGTATCATCAATGCTGGACGACGCGATACGTGCACTACATGATAATAATCGTGAACTTGCACAGGATATAATCCAGAGAGATGATGAGGTGGACCGGTTCTATTTATTAACTGTACGCCAGATCAAAGCAGTCCTTGAAGATCCTTCGCTATCTGAAAGAGAACATGTCTTGGATACCGTCTTATTACTAAAAGTATTGAGCGAATTGGAGATCATGTAGAGCGAATAGCACAAAATATTGTTAGAATTGATCATGGAATTGATGAAAAAGACCAGATCCTCAAATTAGCCAGATTTGTCAGTACTATTTTTAATGATGCAATTCAATCCATGACAAAGAATGATTTGAAATTTTCAAATAATGTCATTTCAAATACAAAAAAAGCTT
>JAIOQW010000083.1 GCA_021108405.1 Methanosarcinales archaeon | reverse complement strand
GTGTAAATCCGTGTAAATCTGTGTCTGAAAAATAACTGGAAAATGGTACAGTGCCAATAACAATAATTTCTAAATTAATAACGATTTTATGGAAATATGGTATCCACTTCAAATCAAATGGGAAAAATGATAACCACAAAGGTCACAGAGTATTTCCTCTCTGTGTCCTCTGTGGCTGACAATATAAACAACAATTCATACAGGTTTTACACCCTACTTTTTGAAATGGATACGAAAATAATAAAAAGTCTCGACAATCTTATCCTGCAGACTATATGTTATTAGAGAAATCTACGATTGTAATAAGGAAAATTTATACAAACATTTATATATTATAACTCTCATAAAAACAAATGATGATATTTATAAAACATAAACATCATCAAAATCAGGGAGCAAGATATATAATGGAAAAACAAAACATAAACCAGGATGATGAGAACATAATAAAGATATTCTCAAGCTGGCTTACAGTAGCAAACAATGTACTTGGCCATTATGAAAAGCTGATAACAGCATATCCGGATAAAATGGCACTTCATATTGTCAATAATAGTCTGAATCATCATCGCGATGAACTAGTGAAAGCTATTGAGATGGTTCGTGAGGATCTACCTGCTAAAGAAATAGAATCTTCTGCATAAGAACAAAATCCTCGCAAAAAGCGCAGTAACCTAAACGGGGTTCAAGCGAAATTATCAATACCTTATACTACATATATAATTATATGAACCCCGAAATTTCTATCATAGTACCTACATTAAATGAAGAAAAATATCTTGAAGCCACTCTTATAACCCTCTCAAACCAGAATACGAATGTTGTGTATGAGATCATAGTATCAGACGGTGGCAGTTCTGATACAACCCTTGATATCGCAAAACAATATACTGATCTTGTGGTCGAATGTGACATACGTGGTATCGGCTACGGTCGGCACTCAGGTGCATTAAAAGCCTCAAACAATAGTAAATACCTGGTATTTGTTGATGCTGATACTAAATTACCTAGTTTTTTCCTTGCATGGATGTATGATAAATTCATCAACAATCCGGATGTTGTCGCATTCTCTACACGTTTTACTTTCTCTGAACAGTCCCAGCAGGTGAAACTTGCACAGCAAGTTGCTAACCACTATTTTGAGGTGCGGGATAAACTATTGACCACAACCCTGCCCGGCTTTATCACATGTGTCCGTAAAGATGCCTACCATAAGTGCGGAGGATACAAAAATGTACTGCTTGAAGATGTTGAGTTCAGCAGGGAGATATGTAAAGTAGGTAAAGTACGGTATTATAATGATATCACTGTAACAAATTCATCCAGGCGGCTGGAAAATATGGGACTGCTCGGAACTATATACTATTATGCCCAGCTTGATATAGGAAAGAGTATTGATTCATCAATGATCGATAAACTCTCCAAAAAAATCGGGATAGCAAATCTACGTGAATATATCGGTATACGTGATTAGAGATCTAAATATGGCTCTGCAAATTAAAGATGGTAAATTCCATCTTAACGGCGTTGCGATATCGCTGGTAGGAGGAAGTGTACATTACTGGCGGCTTGATAGGTCACTCTGGTCGCAGATACTGGACAAAGTGAAAGAGATGGGGTTTGACACCATATGTACCTATGTTCCATGGAGTGTACATGAACTTGCACGCGGCCAGTTCGATTTCGGAGAAAATGAACCTTCTAATGACCTTGAAGCTTTTCTATTTCTATGTGAAAAAAAAGAATTAAACGTCCTCTTGCGCCCGGGTCCGCATGTTAATTCGGAAATTACCTATTTCGGATTTCCAAAACGTATTGTACTTGATCCCGAGATACAGTCAATAACAGCCGAAGGTACACCAGTGGTGTTTCCATCACCACCTCGCATGTTTCCTGTTCCGGGTTACGCATCTGAAAAATTCTATAATGAGGTAGCCATCTTCTTTGATCGTGTGTGTCCGATCATAGTAAGACATCTACATCCCAATGGGTGCATTATTGGAGTGCAGGCAGATAACGAAATGTGCTTCTTTTTACGTACTCAACCCTATGACCATGATTATTCAACAGGTGCACTGGAACTGTACCGGGAATTCTTGTGTGGAAAATACACTGAAATTGATTACCTGAACCGTACTTATAAATCAAATTATGAATCCTTTGACAGTATTCCGCCTCCACGGGATTTTTTAGCCAAACAGGTTGACGATCTACCATATTACCTTGACTGGATCGAATATAAGGAGTATTATCTCCAATACGGAATAAAACGCATTGCTGATATGTTGCGAGAACGAAAAGTTGATACACTGATATACCATAATTTGCCAGGAGTTTGCATAAAGCCTCCATATAACCTGGTAAAAATGGAAGAGATCGTTGATGTGGTAGGTTTTGACCTTTACTATTATAAAGAGGAATATCACAAGGTAAAAAAATGCGTAGAATACTTAAATGGTACCAGCAGTGCAGCATTTATACCCGAGTTTGCATCCGGTTTTTTTGCACTACCACTTCCGGTAAAACCTATTATGCTTGAAGATTCGCGGTTCACTACCCTGTGTGCACTTATGCACGGGCTTAGTGGTATTAATTTCTACATGCTGGTAGAACGGGAACGATGGGTGGGCAGTCCACTTGACCGTTTCGGTGGTGTCAGGAAAAATCATTTCAAGTTCTATAGTATGCTGAATAAATTGATCAAGAGGATTGATTATGCCAACCTTACCAAAAAGAGTGAAGGTATCCTGCTTACCAACCGTGACTGTGCCCGTCTTGAACTTGCCTCATCCTTACTTACTCCTATTCCTCTGATCGGCAATATTACTCCGGAACAATATGTTAATGAAAAAACGGTTGGATTTGAGAACATAATACAGCTTGAATATTCCATTCAATGGGATGCACTCTACCATGGATTTGGTATGGGAAAATATGCAGTAACACTCGGAGATACACAAATGCCGCTTGATAAGCTTTTGTCATACAGGATGGTAACAGTGCCCACTTTTGATTTTATGACCCGGAATGTTCAAGAAAAACTCCTGGATTATGCCATGCACGGTGGCTGTCTTGTGATCGGCCCTTCAGTACCGCACCTGGATGAGAATATGGAAGAATACAGCATTATTAATAAATATATGCTACCTGATTGTGGTAAAATCCACAAACTCACTATTAATGATATAACACTTGGTAATGTTCATTTTTTTAACGGTGAACCTGTGCTGGGAGTTGATGAAGGTGTGATCATTTACCGGACATCAGTAGGTAAAGGTAGTATAATCCATCTTGGATTCCTGTTCCCATGTATAAGCGAACATAATCATGCAGGTCTTATCAAGGTAATAGACAGTATTGCATCTGCAGCCGGGCTTACCAGACTGATCGATTGCCCTGACCCACAGATAGAAGTAACAGTACATAATTCAAATGATAGACAGGTTATGTTTCTTGCCAATACAGGTAGTAGTAAAAAAGAAGTGGATCTTGGTCTGGCATATACAGATGCAGTTATTGATCAAGTAGTAGGTCCGATGATCAAACTTAAGCCATATAGTGTAAGGATCCTCGAGGCGGTTCAACAATGATCAGTGAGAATCCGAAGATAATGGATTGGAGTGTCGAACAATGGCATAATTTCTATCATGCTATGTTTCACCGGGGTACACCTAAAACAACTATTGCCGTGATATATAAAGATAATATTCCCATCAAGATCATAGATTCCCAGGGAAGAAGCCGGTCGAACCTGATGGAACTATTTACCAAAGGTCAAAGCATGCCTGATCTTATCAAGACAATTTATCATCAAATGGATGTAGATGTGGTCTATGCAATATCGTATCCGGCTATTCGCAACATATTTGCAGAGTTTTCGCGTATTATTGACTTTGAGGATAATTATCTTAAGCAGTTATTCACACTAAAGGATGCTATTGTGAATGAGATGGGACAGGGTATACTCAGATATCCTGCCGGTTTGCACTGGCTTACAAACCTTGAATACAATACAGTTAAAAAAATATTTCGTGCGGCACCTGATGATGCACTGGTCATGCTAACTATATTCGGAAAGGAAGATATATGGACTAACTGGATAATCGGGATTGAAGGAGGTAGCATCAACCTGATTACCACAATTGACACACTTAAACCCAGATTTCACTCTATCACCAACTGGAAGCGAGAGTATAAACACATCACTACAGCCGTAAAAGAGCGATTTGGAAAAAAACCCATTGCATTTTTTATGGATAATGAGACCTTTATAGACCTGATCAAGACTAAAAGTAAGATCAGGTTTTTTTTAGATGCTTTATCGGCAAAAAGAATTATTTCAAAATCACTGCCTATCCGGTATAGGATAATGATATTTATAGGAAGGATATTCGGGAGAAAAAGTAATTGAGCGAGACCGTTACAATTCGTGTTGGTGAATCTTATGAAACCACAGATAAACACAGATGAACACAGATTTTCAGGCAGCGTATCCGTGTTTATCTGTGTTCATCTGCGGTTATTTTAATAGTACCAACATGTAATGTAACGGTCTCAATTGAGCAAATACTATTTATCCCAAAAAGTAGTAAATGCAATAATATCATGATACGAATAGGGATTATAGGAGGATCCGGATATACTGGCGGTGAGCTTATGCGCCTGCTATTAGTCCATCCTCAAGCAGACATTATATGTATAACATCTCGCCAGAAAGACGGCGAACCCATAAGCAATACCCATCCACATCTAAGAGGTTTTACTGACCTGGAATTTGAGAACATCGATCCCGGGGAAGTAGCCAAACAGTGTGATGTGGTATTTACTGCAGTTCCTCACGGGACAGCTATGGATATAGTACCCCGGCTATTAGACCATAAAGTTAAAGTGATAGACCTGAGTGCAGATTACCGGTTGCCTGTAGATGTTTTTGAGCAAGTATATAACCTGGCACATAAAGCACCGAAAAAAGCGGTTTACGGATTACCCGAACTACACCCTGAAGTAGCAGATTCGACACTGGTTGCTAACCCCGGATGCTATCCTACCGGAGCTATACTTTCGGCTGCACCGCTGGCATCACAGGGTATGATAGAGCAGGTAGTCTTTGATTCCAAGAGCGGTGTATCAGGAGCTGGTGCTCAACCTACCGGGGTATCTCATTATCCCAACATGTCGCAGAATGTCCAGGCATACAAACTGACCACACACAGACATGGGGCGGAACTTCAAAGTGAACTCGGTCAGTTGGATAGCAGTATCAAGATCAGCTTTACACCTCATGTAATTCCATCGGTAAGAGGTATTTTAACCACTGCCCACCTATTTATTAAAGAAGATCTTGATATAGATCAAATAACCAGGATATACCAAACGTTCTACAAAGATAAACCTTTTATCAGGCTTCTTAGTGGAATACCATCACTTGGAGCTGTTCGAGGTTCAAACTTCTGTGATATAGGGTTTGAGATAGATGCATCTAGTAGAAGGCTGGTTGTAGTATCTGCTATAGACAACCTTGTTAAAGGAGCTTCTGGTCAGGCTATACAGAATATGAACCTTATGTTCGATTTAAACGAAACAGCAGGACTTATGACCCCTGCTCTTTTCCCATAAAAGGTGATCATAATGAAGATCAAAGAAATAATGACAAAAGATGTGATATATTGCAGTCCCGATGATCCGGTTAAGCATGTATCTCGATTACTAAGAGAAAATAAGATCAGCGGCATACCTATAGTCCATGACGATAAGGTAGTTGGAATAATTACAGGAAAAGACATTTTGAAATTATTGGAAGTGCCTGAGATGAGTAACATGCTATGGCTCCCCAGTCCGTTTGAGGTTATTGAAGTACCGATCAGGGAATTGATCAACTGGGAAGAAACCAAACATGCACTGGATGACGTAGGATCAAAAAAGGCAAGAGAGATCATGAGCCACCCTATAATAACTGCCATGCCGGAAGATAGTCTTGAAGCTGCAGCATCAAAGATGGTCAAATACAATGTTAACAGGATACCTATAGTGGAAGATGGACACCTTGTTGGTATCATTACCCGCCAGAATGTAATTGCCGGATTATCCTTATCTGATAATGGAAATAGTATGGATGAAGAATAGATGAAGGATATTAATGGTGGTATAAGTGCGGTAGCAGGTGTTAATGCCCGCGGGATAAAGCAAGGTAAGAACGGTCTCGCAGTAATCCGGGCCGAAGGCAGTGCAGCCGGAGTATTCACTCGCAATAAAGTAATTGCCCCGTCTCTTATTATCACACAACAGCACCTCAAAGGCGGAAAACTGGCAGCAGTAATAGCCAATAGCGGCTGTGCCAACTCATTTACCGGCACTCCGGGGTTGGAAGATGCAAAAGAAATGGCAAGGTTGACTGCTGAAAAGTTTGGAGTAGAAGTGAACTCGGTAGGGGTAGCATCCACTGGCGTTATAGGTAAAAGACTTGATATGGATCTTATCAGGTCACAATTCAATGAAATGAGGGAATCGAATGAAGATCATGAAGGAAGTACTGCTGCTGCAAAGGCTATTATGACCACTGATACATTTCCCAAAGAAGCTGCAGTGGAACTATCGAATGGTACCCGTATTGGCGGTATCGCTAAAGGCAGTGGTATGATCGCACCTGATATGTGTACTATGCTTGTCTTTCTATATACTGATGCAAAACTTGATGCCGGAATACTCAAAGACTGTCTGCAAAAGGCTGTTAATAAGAGCTTTAATATGGTAGTAGTAGACGGAGATAACAGTACTAATGATACGGTCCTGATAACTGCCACAGGTAGATCAGGTCCGGTTGATCTTGATGAGTTCAAACAGGGACTTGAGCATGTATGCATCACACTGGCCAGGTTAATAGCAAAAGATGGCGAAGGGGCAACCCATCTTATTGAAGCAAGAGTTAACGGAGCTTTAAATGATCATGATGCCGCACTGGCTGCAAGAACTATTGTCAGATCACCTCTGGTCAAGTCAGCCGTTTTCGGCAAAGACCCCAACTGGGGCAGAGTAGTAGCAGCAGTAGGATATTCAGGTGCGCAAGTAGACCAACAGCGCATTGGTCTGGCATTTGCTGATAAGTCATCAAAGGTCAAACTGGTTGAAAACGGTCAGATAATGGAGACATCGGATGCGGATCTTAGAGAAATAATGGGATCTGAAGAGATCTTCATTATCGTAGATCTCAATCTCGGAAGCGGGAGTGCAACAGCCTGGGGATGCGACCTGACCTATGATTATGTGCGTATCAATGCCGAATACACTACTTAGAAAAATATGGAATTATTATTATGACTCAACAAACCGCAGACATTGTTAAAAAAGTAACGGAAAATATCTATGATATACCAATGGACTTCCAGGATAAAATGAGGGTTCCGGGTAGAATATTCGTATCTCAAAAACTTATGAACGACCTTGAGATAGGAACACTCAAACAGACAGCTAATGTAGCTACACTTCCGGGCATTAAGAAATATTCCATGGCTATGCCGGATGCTCATTTTGGGTATGGATTTCCTATAGGGGGAGTAGCTGCCTTTGATGCGCAGGAAGGAGTCATCTCACCAGGAGGTGTAGGATTTGACATTAATTGCGGTGTTCGTGTTATTAGAACTGACTTAGATGTACAGGACGTCAGAGTGCGAATTAAGGAACTGGTAAATGCATTATTTAATGCCATCCCTTCAGGTGTGGGTTCCAAGAGCAAGTTGAGGGTATCGGATAGAGAACTTGATGACGCTTTCAGTAGAGGAGCCAGCTGGGCAGTAGAAAAAGGCTATGGTGTGGAGTCTGATATTGAACATTGCGAGGATGGTGGATTCATTGATATGGCAGATTATTCTAAAGTCAGTGATAAAGCTTATAAACGCGGTAAACCCCAGTTCGGTACTCTCGGCAGCGGCAACCATTTTCTTGAAGTACAGGAGGTTGACAGGATATATGATCCTGATATTGCTAAAGCATTCGGTATCAGGGAAGGGACAGTTACTATTATGATCCATTGTGGCTCCCGCGGTGCCGGCCACCAGATATGTACTGATTACCTGCGTACTATGGAGCGTGCTGTAAAGAAATATGGTATTGATCTGCCTGATAAACAGCTTGCATGTGCTCCTATTAACAGCCGCGAAGGCCAGGATTATTTCAAAGCTATGGGAGCCGGAGCAAACTATGCATGGGCAAACCGGCAGGTTATTACCCACTGGGTCAGGGAAACTTTCGAGCGGATATTTAAGATGGATAGTGAAGCCCTTGGTATGGACCTGGTCTATGATGTAGCTCACAATGTGGCAAAACTGGAGGAACATGAGATCGATGGTGTAAAACAGCAGGTATATGTACATAGAAAGGGAGCCACACGAGCATTCCCTGCAGGTCATCCTGATGTACCTGCAGCATACAGGTCCGTAGGACAACCTGTCCTGATCCCCGGAAGTATGGGTACACCATCCTATATCCTGCATGGTGGTAAAAAAGCCATGGAATTAAGCTTTGGCTCAGCCTGTCACGGGGCTGGCAGGGTTATGGGAAGAGGCGAAGCAAAACGCAGGTTCAATGGCAAGGTACTGGAGAGGGAGCTGTTGGAAAAAGGTATCTTTGTAAAGGCTACACAGTCCTCAATGCTGGCCGAGGAAGCACCTGATGTCTATAAATCAAGTAGTGAAGTGGTGAATGTGGTGCATGATCTTGACATTGCCAGAAAAGTAGTGAGGGTCAGACCCATTGGAGTTGCCAAAGGATAAAAGGAAGTGAAACAATGAAAGCTTGTATTATGTGTGGTGGTGAGGGTACACGTTTACGCCCTTTAACATTCGACCGTCCAAAACCTATTATTCCGATCCTTAATACACCCTCTGTGGTACACTTAGTAGAACACCTGGCAGTAGAAGGTTTTAATGAGATCGTACTAACCATTGGTTATAAAGGAAACGAGATCCAGGATGCACTTGGAGACGGAAGGATTTTCGGTGTTCATATAGAATATGTTCGTGATAAGATCAAACATGGAACTGCGGGCAGTATTAAGAACGCAGAGCATCTCCTAAAAAATGAACCTTTCATTGTTATTGGCGGAGACCATGTAATGGACCTTAATTTAAGAGAATTCTACCGTTTTCATGAACACAATGATGCAAGAGTCACTATCGGACTTTTACCTATAGAAGATCCGAAAGATTATGGTATAGCTGATATGGATGTATTTAACAGGATACATAGATTCCTTGAAAAACCAGGACCCGGTGAGATATTCAGCAATCTTGCAAGTACAGGGATATATGTTTGTGAACCAGGTATCCTTGATCTGATACCAGATAATATTAATTATGATTTTGCTAAAGACCTGTTTCCTAAAATGATGCACAATAACGAGAAGATCAACGGATATCTGGTAAGAGGTCACTGGACCGATATAGGTAATTCGTCTGCATACAGGCAGGCATGCAAATGGAAACTTGAAAAACTCCCTGGCACTGTGATCAACGGCCACTTTAATAGCCAGGGTGCAAGGGTTCTCGGACCTGTCAATATAGGAAATGGAGTATCGATCGGATCTGATAGTGCTCTGGTCGGACCTATTATGATCGGGGAAAATACCACCATAGGTAATCAGGTACTGATAGGGCCTTATACCTCTATTGGTTCTAATTGTGTGATAAAGGATGGAGCCAGGATATTATCAGCTATCATCTTCAATGATGTTGAGATCAACATGCAGACCAGTATTTCAGGGGCCATTATCGATAATTCCACAAAGATAGGGCACAAATGTGTTCTGGAGACAGGTACTGTCATAGGACCAAGGGTGGTATTACGGGACCATGTTACTATTCATTCGAATGTGAAAATATGGCCTGAAGTGGTTATTGAGAAGGATAGTGATATAAGTGAAACTCAAAAAAATCCGCAATATATATAGTTAGATTACTTCAGTTTCCTTTATGAGTGAACATGTCTTCCCATCATCATAGTGTATTTCAATAGTAATAGTATAATGACCGGTCGGTCTTACTCCTTTGACCTTCTCGGGAATAGTAGCTGTAATAGGAACCTGTGTGGATTCTCCCGGGCTTATGGTATTTTTATAATCAAAAGTGTATTCCCTTGTAGCAATATCTCCCATCCAGGCAAGATTATCGTTTATGATATGTGTATGAACATAGAACCCTGTAATATCCTGTGTACCTGAATTGCTGACTATAAGCTTTGCAGAAATAGTATCACCTGTTATATATTGAGAAGCGATGTCCACGTTGGATATTTGAAGTACCTTGTTTTTAGGAACTTCAAAGATTCCATTACCTATCGTCTGCTGGTGATATTGTGCAGACCATGTATAATTGCCAGCTCTCATACCACTAATTGTTACCGGTGTACACATTTGTGAGGTTCCTGCGGGATTTTCGTTAAGGGTAATTTGTATGCCCGGTACATTTGCTGAAGTACCACAGCAACCGGCCTGAAATTTCCAGGTGCTGAATGTACTTGAAGGGGACGGTTTAACAGATATATCCTTTGCAGAGGATATACCTGTTATTGTGATCTCTTTTTCCAGTGTGATAGTATCATTGGAAGCGGTGACTTTTATTGAATGTGCACCCTGGGTAAAACTTTTTGTCAGTTCATGGACTGTGGTATCATTATTGTTAATGCCATCTATCCACCAGGAATATGAAATATTTCCGATCATATTACTTACGTAAGCGGTGAGTGTTTCATTCTCATCCACCCAGACCACATGGCTGCAGCCTATATTCAACTGGGGCTCTTTAGGAATACTGCCTGTGGCAGAGTGGATTTTTTGGTTATTAAAGTAATTAAAGATCAAAAAAGATGATATTATGGTAATTATTAAAATAATTATGATTAAATATACTTTTTTATTCATTGTGGACCTTATTATAATTTATTGTATATTCTATAAAAATATATCTGAAGGACGAAAGATACCATTTTGATAATAGATGAGAAGGGGTTTTGTTGTCTTTGATCTTGATGATTTTTAGGTTCTCAATTTAAATATTTCTTCATATACTGCAATAGGTATATAGAGTTCTTTGAAAACTAACTTCAAGATGCTAATAGATTTAGCCTTACCGAACATACTCAAAATATCGGTATCAGCCACTGTTATCATCCAAAGACCTCTTTTATTTTTTTATCTATTTCTTCTATAGTATCTCCCTCTACAACTCTTTTATACCCTCTTTCCGAGAGGATTTCTTTAAACTCGGGTGTAGTAACTCCAGCTATTTCTGCCGCTTTCGCAAGAGAGGCCTTTTCTGATAAGTATAAATTAATTGCCAGTTCTACTCTAATCCCCATGTTAGAGCGTAATATCAATTTTACAGCTTCTTCTAGCAGTTCTGTTTTATTTTTAAAATATTTTGGGATTAAGAATTTTAATCCTTCATTTAACATGTACTCACTCATACGAATCACTTTTATTATGAAAGATATAATTGATAAATTTAATGTATCCATTTCAAAAAATAGGGGGAATAAAATCGGTGTTAATCCGTGTCTATGTAATTATCAATTTTAATAAAAAACAAAACTACTAATGTAGATAACATTATTAATAACCCCTTATAATGGAGAAAGACATATGAAGATATCAAAACCCAGAGGTACCAGAGACTTCCTCCCCTTAGAAAACCATAAGCGTCGGTATATTGAAAATAGACTACGTGATTGCGCACTTAGATGGGGTTATCAAGAGATCAAGACCCCTACCTTTGAGCATATAGAACTATTTACTGTTAAATCCGGGGAAGGTATCCTTGGTGAGATATACAATTTCAAGGACAAAGGTGACCGTGAGATCGCGCTTAGACCTGAACTTACCGCACCTGTAATGAGGATGTATGTAAACGAACTCACAAGTGTACCAAAACCAGTAAAATTATATTATTTTGATAATTGTTTCAGATACGAACGACCACAAAAAGGCAGGTTCAGGGAATTCTGGCAGTTCGGTGTCGAACTTATCGGCAGTCAACGACCTGAAGCAGATTCTGAGATTATTGCTCTTGCATGTCAAATGCTAAAAGAAGCCGGCGTGGATGGAGACCTCCATATCGGACATCTGGGTATCATCAGGTCGCTATTTGAGGGACAGGATAGTGAAGTTTCAAGCCAGATAATGCGACTGGTAGATAAAAAAGACGATAAAGGTCTGGATGAGTATCTGGATAAGATCAATGCCGATATTGAAATGCGGGATAAACTTGTTAAATTGATCAATCTTACAGGTAGCAGTGCCGTTGATGAAGTACGCACACTGATCGGGGATCTACCGCAACTTTCGGACTTTCGCACACTGCTTGAACTCATGGATATTTATGGCCTGGAATATACTGTTGATTTCGGGATTGCCAGGGGTCTTGATTATTATACAGGTATGGTCTTTGAGATATACAGCAGCGGACTGGGTGCCCAGAACCAGGTTTGCGGGGGAGGCTCATACGGGCTTGCCCATTTGTTCGGAGGCCAAAAAATAGCATCTACAGGTTTTGCCATAGGGTTTGACAGGATCATGGAGGTATGTACAATCGAACCGCCAGTACAGGAACGGGCTGTTGTAGTGTATTCCGAACAAACCTATAAAGAAGCAATACGCATTGCTACTGATCTTAAAAAGCACATGATCGTTGATATGGATGTAATGGGAAGAAGTTTTGGTGCACAGTTAAAGTATGCCAATGCAATAGGTGCCAGATGTGCTGTGATCATAGGTGAGGATGAAGCTGCCCTGGGAAAAGTGAGTCTTAAGGACATGGATTCAGGAAAGCAGGTATTAGTAGATAAAAATGATTTACAAAATCATATAGCAACATATATATTAAAATAATATAGTATAATTTCATTTAAGAATTAGAGGTATACAAACATGAAACTACTTGTCAGCCCCATAAATCTGGAAGAAGCTCGATCTGCTATGAACGGGGGAGCGGACATCATTGATGTAAAAAATCCAAAAGAAGGTAGCCTGGGTGCTAATTTCCCATGGGTTATTAAATCCGTCTCAGATGCCGTGAACTCAAAGGTGCCCATTAGTGCAACAATAGGAGATTTTAATTATAAACCCGGAACAGCATCATTAGCAGCGTTAGGAGCTGCAGTATCAGGTGCTGATTTTATTAAGGTCGGCTTATTTGATATTCAAACAAATGAACAGGCCCTTGAAATGGCCCAACGTGTAGTTAAATCCGTTAAAAACTATGATTCATCAAAAAAAGTAGTTATTTCAGGTTATGCAGATTACAAAAGGATTAATTCCATCCCTGTGAGTGAACTTCCTCCTATATGTAAAGAGGCAGGTGCTGATGTTGTAATGATGGATACTGGTGTTAAGGATGGTCGGTCCACTTTCGAGTTTATGACAAATGAAGAACTATCCGATTTTACAGATGCAGCTCGCGAAAATGGACTATTGAGTGCCATTGCCGGTTCTATCAACTTCGATGATATAGATGCATTAAACCAAATAGATCCTGATATTATAGGTATAAGGGGATGCGTATGCGGTGGAGACCGTAATTCTGTCATACAGCAGAAATTGGTAGAGGATCTAAAAGCCATATTAGTCTGATCAGTAGACTATCTTAATAATTTTATTGAACACAAAGCTTAAATCCGAATTTAACTTTGTTTTCAATTGTTCAATTTCTTCAATCAGACTACCCAGGTCTTTTCGTTCAAGATCCAGACTCTGCTCAATAGAATTAATACTACTCCGGTAGTCTGATAATTTTTTTTCAAGCTGTTTTCTCTCTTTATATACAGTAAGACCGTTACGTTCTTCCAGCAATCCGGTAAGTTTGGATGAGCATGATTCCCTATCCCCATACAGTGATACGAGAATATCAGAACCAGTCAATCTCCCAATCTGCTCAATGGTCTTATTGGCTTTTTGCTGTTTAAGACCAAGAGTCCCGTCTTCTACGCTTTTTTGAATTTCATTTAAGAAAGGGTTAATGTCATTTCCCAGAACCAGGACCGGGTTTTCTATTAAAGTATGGAGATGTTTGTTATTTACAGGAGAAAGTGTATGTCTCCCGCTATCATGTTGTTTTTGCATTCTCAAAAGAGCTTTGGATAGAGGAGCAAACAGTTCCTTAACATTGGAATCAATACTTGATATCCGGTCATTAAGAGTCTTAATCTCTTTTTCCAGTTCATGTGCCCTGATGATCTGCTCACTTTTTTCCATTTCTACCAGCCTGTCTTCTCCTGTATGCAGATCATTTTTTAATGACTCGTATTTTGCTTCAAGTTGTGGAATATTATCAGTCATCTCTTTGATCTTATGTTGAGACTGATTGATAATTTCGATGTCATCAGGCAGTTTAGTGTATACATCCAGTTCATCCTTAACATTCCCTATGGATTGCATAAGTTCGTCAAGCAATGTGTCCAGGTGTTTCAAATCTATCACGACCACTTTGTACCCTTCGGGAAATAGCAGTTTGACATATTCCTGACTCCGCGTGGTATTATCAAGACAGGTTTTTAGAGTGGATTTCAAATCAATATAGAATTCAACAGATTTGGATGGATCCGTATCTTCAGGAATGATTGTTTTCTCTATTAATACATTTATATTTTTTATAAGATTATCCCTGTTGGATACCCCTGCTTTAGCCAGGCGCTTATAAATATTCTCACCAAATTCCGTATCCTTTAACTGGTCCCTGCTTTTACTTAAGTTTTCAAGAGTTGCACTGATCTCATCATATTTCTGTTTGATATCGGACCGCAATTCGCTAAATTGTTTTTGTGATTCGGTCTCTGTCCATACTGAGAGGTCATCAATCTTTATTGATATCTCTTTTGGGATATCCTCTTTTTTTTTTCCAAATATTCGTTTAATGAAATTCAAATGAGATCGACTTTAATATGCAGTTATATTTTAAAAGAGTTTTTACCTATCTGACCAGATCACACATAGTTTTTAAAAGAATATTCCGTACTTCCGGAAATAGTAACAATAATACCAATATGGTAATAACAAAAAAAAGAAAAATTATTTTAAAATATCCATTGAGTATTACATATACAAAAAGAACCCCAATTAGTACCCAGGCACTTAGAAATAATTTTATAAAATTATTCACTATTATTGCTCCATAGCCCACTGTGTAACAATCTTCGAACTTGTCCATGCGATGAGCATAATCATAATAGCAGTAAGCAGCATTCCTGTTATAAGTATGCAGGACTTCAACAGGTCACAAGTAGTACCTAATTCATATGGTACATAAGGTTCTATGATAAAAGCAATAGAATAAAACGCACTGTTTATTATTATTATAGTAGCTTCTACTCCTTCCTGGATGTACTCGTTAGTACTATTGCAATTATTAAGTTGTGCATATGCAATAAACGGCAGTACAACAATGATTAATAAAACAATCTGAATTATTAATATAATTTTTTGTTTCATATCAATCTAAAAAAATAAAAAGTTGGAGAAAAGATTAAATTTAATAATCTGTCTCCACTTTTTCTGTTGTACTCTTTTCCATTTTATGAGCAAGTTCGCTTGCAGTTGCTTCAATTTCGGCTGATATTGCCATTCCTGCTGAATAGAGAGTTATAACAGCCCATACAAATATTAATATGAGTAGTATTCCAGCAGCTCCTTGTGATATCTCGATAAGTAATGAACCGATGAACATAAAAACAATGACCACTACAAAAACATACACAAATCCCTTCACTGCTTTTTGGTAATGCCTTACTTCGTCATCGCTTGCTCCTTCTCTTCCCAGATTGAGCGCTAATAATCCACCAATTGCATCACATATATCCCTTATTTCCCGTAGAATGCTAAATAAAAGTATCAGTATCGTAATAATGGCAATAACACTGATGATAGTCGACGTTGAAATTCCGGCAACGAGAAGGTTTTTTCCAAGTGGAACAAAAACCATCTTTGCAAATAAATAAATTATGATCGCAATACTTGAATATACTACTAGTTTTGGAAAACTATCATTTATTTCCCTTTGTGATTCAATTTTAATCTGTTCTTCTGACAATGACATCACTCCTATTTTATATATTATTTATATTTCTTATATCTGTTATGTAATTTTCGGTAGGATAGGATTTGCTGATATATAACTCCTGAGTTCATCCACAGTAAGCATTACAGGTATGTTTTTTCCTTTTTTTTTCATATCAAGAGTAAGTCTGGTAATTATAGGAGGTTCGATATGTGTCGTATATAAATCCTCTGTCGCGGAGAATACATCACGTGTCGGGCCATCCAAGAATACCTCCCCCTTCTTCATTACTATCATCCTGTTGGAATATCTTGCTGCGATGTTCATATCATGAGTTATAAAAATTACTGTTTTTCCAAGTTTGTTAAGTTCTTTTATATGTTGTAGGAATTTATTAACATGAGCTCTATCCTGGCCAGTCGTAGGCTCATCCAGGACAATAATATTGGGTTCCATTGCAAGAATGGATGCAACTGCCAGACGCTGCCGCTGTCCTCTGGAAAGTGAATGTGGATGTCGGTTTTTGTATTCGGTAAGTTCCATCATTTTCAGTGCTGAATTAACCCTTTTGTCTATCTCTCCATCATTTAACCCCATATTTTTCAGACCGAATTTTATTTCTTCATTCACTTTATCAGTAAATATCTGATTATCCGGATTCTGAAATAGAAATCCTACTTCCTGTGCTACTTGAGGTGTTGACAGATCACAGATATCAGTTCCATTTATCAGGATTTTTCCCTGTGTTGGTCGAAGCAGTCCGATCAGATGATGGGAAAGGGTTGTTTTACCAGACCCATTATGTCCGATCAATGCAATAAATTCGGCCTGGTTAATTTGCAGATTGATATTTTTTAAACCATATGCACCACCTTCGAATTGATGGTATAATTCTTTAATTTCAAGATGAGGTCTTGCATTCACAGGTTTAGTATTATTCACCCGAAGGTCACTGTTAGATCCTGGCAATACTTTCATCATCCGCTCAAGCACTGCTTCATATGTCATTGCCTTTTTGTTATTGGTTGAGTTTAAAATATTAGATATCTCTGATAATTGCGGAGGATATATGCCGGCTTTCTTCATTTGGTCCTCATGATTACTAAAGATCTCACAAGGATCACCGTCTAATGTAATTTTCCCTTTTTCCATTAAAACCACACGGCTTGCGAGTTTTACCACTTCATCGATCTTATGTTCGATCAGGATAATGGATATATTCTTTTCTTTATTCAATTGTTTGATAATGTTCAATACTTCTTTCGTGCCTACCGGGTCAAGGTCTGAGGTAGGTTCATCAAGGATGAATAGATCAGGGTCCATTGCAATGATCCCTCCTATTGCAGTTCGCTGTTTTTCACCACCTGAAAGTAGAAATATGAAATTATCCCGCAAGTGTTTTAATCCGGTTACATCCAGGGCATGATCTGTTCGATCTATGATATCTTGTTTGGACATGCCGAGGTTCTCAGGGCCAAACGCAATATCCTCACCAATTGTCAAAGAAAATAACTGTGTATCAGGGTTCTGGAATACCATCCCTACCTGGAGGGCCAGTTTGTGGATTTTTTCTCCTTTGATATCTTTTCCATTAATTAATACACGTCCGTCCAGTTTACCTCCGCTCAGTGTGGGGACCAGGCCATTCAATGTGCGTACGAGCGTACTTTTTCCACAACCGCTGGGACCTACGAGTAATACAAACTCTCCACGTTCGATGTCAAGGTTTACGTCAGTAAGAGATGGAGAATCAATTTGAGGATATGAAAACGTGACATTCTCAATATTTGCTACTGAAGATGTTTTATTTTTATTCATTGTGATTGCCTCTATCGCCCCTTATTATTGTGAATAGAATCTTCGCTGACTATAAGGACATAATATTCATTTTATATCATTTGTTACTTTCCAACTATAATTATTCAAATAGGTGGTGTACCTCCATATCCGATCAGACTAAGATAAACCCCAACCCCGGTGAATACAATGACAAATGTAAGAAATAAATAATCATTACTATTAAACTTGAGTTCCTTTACATATGATCTGTTTTTAGTAGCACGAAATCCTCTTGCATCCGCAGCTATAGCGATCTGTCTTCCTGAGCGCAGGATATTTACAATTAAAGGAAGAAACAAGTGTTTTGCTGCTCTTAATTTTGTGCGTATACCACCCTTAAGGTCAAGTCCCCTGGCACGCATTGCATTAATAATTCCATAACATTCTTCTATCATTACCGGTGCAAAACTAACTGCAGAAGAAACCATAAATGCAATCTCATACGGAAGACCGATCACATATTGTTTGTCTTTTATGTTGAAATTGAAAAACCGACCAAAGGCTGTGATAAGTTCACTTGGGTGCGTAGTAGACACCAGTATCATTGCTGCACTTATAGTTGTCATAAACCGGAATGACTGGATAAATCCATATATAGCTCCGTCAGTATATACGGAAATACCACCGGTCAATGGACCGATTATGGGAAAATCATGAGGTATGATACAAAATAACAGATCATCTGCCCAATAATAAAACAGGGACTGCGAAATAATAAAGCTTACTGATAAAATAGCAAATAACCAGAATATAGACTTGATCTTACTTTTAGATGGATGTAAGAAATACCAAAAAGGTAATGTAGAGAGAAAAAGCAATATCAATAGCCATGGTGCACCAAATACTATAGTCAGGATTGATGTTCCGATCAAATATAACAATTTTACTCTCGGATCCAGATTATGTACAAATGTATCTTTTTGTTCATAGCGAAATAATCCTCTCAAATAATATACCTCCGGTTACTCTCAACTTGTTAATAATTTATTTATTTTTTTTACACAATCTTTTTTAAATAATAAGACCGTTTTTTTAATATAACCTAATTGTTAATGAGTAATAAATATTGCTATCAATATTTAAAAAGATACACTTTTGCATCAACAATCTGTGTTAATCCTCTTCAATCTTAAAAGTGGTTTTGATCATTGGTATTTCATCATTTTAACGCAAAGGCACTAAGACGCAAAGAGTGTGATTATTTTAGTATATCAATTATAACTTTGATATATTGAAAATGCGAACGAAGTGAGCATTTTCAAATTTTAAGTATCCACAATCACATGGGCACAATATCCACCATCAATTTTTTCAATTTTCAATTGATGATAAGTAACAGCTTTGACTTCGCAATCAAAACAATGTTTTTTAAGATCAGTTATCTCACCTGAAGCCTGCCCGGAAAGAGTATAACCTTTATTGGTCATATTTATCGAGTTCACTGTAAAATGCCCGAAAATAATAGATTCAACTTCAAATAAGTACAGCAGTTCAGATAGATAATCATACAGCAGGTCATCCAATCCGGTCGATTCCACAGATATCCCAACCGTTTTTAAAGGTTTTAACACACTGGTATCAATTATCACATTGAACATAGCAAGGGCAGCCTGCTCAAAGACATGCTCAAGTGTACTGCCATATGCTTTGAACCTGACATCTGCTATATGGGGGAGATATTCATAACCGGACTTATTCGTCATAATGCATAATTTATTTCAGGTAAAGAACTGCACTATTTCCTTTCACTTCTACAAGCATAGACCCTGTACGCATTGAAAGCTCTTTTGCGATATCGTTTCGGTCCATCTCATCCACAGCCGTTTTAAGTATCTTTACTTTTACCAGTCTATTACGTTTTAGCTGGTTGCGCAACTCAAGTATCAACGGATCAGTGATACCACTTTTACCTATGTTCAAGGAGGGTACTATATGAGCAGCTTCCCGTTTTAATTCAAAAGGTTTTTTGTTCATTTTTAATCACTTAACAATTCAACTTTATAAGATTTCTTTTACCTGTTTTGATGCCTTTTCCACTTCTAGCAGTATTAATCCTAAGCCGGCATTTTGAGTGGTAAGTACTACTAAAAGAGCTTTTGGTCCGGCACCAATGGTAATAAGTTTACCATGTTCGGATTCTACTATCACCCTATCCGGTATTCCCTTATCCAGTTCAGTAACTGCAGTCTCAGCAGCACCCAGCATAGTAGCAGACATTGCTGCAAAGGTTTCTGCATACTGTTCCATAGGCATTATTGATTTTAATAGAATGCCATCCCTGCTGGCTATTGCGGCGGCTTCAATTCCTCCAACCTTCTTTAGATCGGTCAGTACTTTCTCTAATAAATTTGAAGATGATTCCATTTATTAAATACCCCCTGTAATCCTCTCAACCAGCATTTCAAATGCTTCGAATACACCCCTTTTCTCAGTTGCTACTGTAGAGACTACTGGTATCTCTTCTGGTAAATTGAGCCGGGTGCGGATATCATCTATGGATATTGCATCTGGCATATCCTGTTTATTAGCTATTATCACATAGGGAAGGCCATATCCAGTGGTAATCTCAAGCATTTGTTGGGCCCGATTGAAATTTTCAGGGTTGGTTGAATCCACTACAAGAAAAACTCCCATGGCCTCACCGCTTATCATCTTAATAATAGGATCAAATCTATCCTGCCCCGGAGTTCCGAAGATATCAGCACTAAATCCTTTATAGTCAATATGCCCGTGGTCAAGTGCAATAGTGGTACCCTTACGGTCAACAGATACTGCCCTGGTGGATAAGGAATGGACAAAAGTAGACTTACCAGCATTAAATGGTCCGGTTACCAGTATCTTGGGTAAATAGATCTTAATACCGCCCGGACGTAATACCCGAAACAGCATAGACTTTTCTTGAAGCTTTAACCAGTCGGCCTTTGCTACACCAAAGTACTGTCCATAAATAACTTGCTGCGCTATTCCTCCTACATTAATAACACAATTGAAAAGATCCGTTTTAATCTGCGCCAGGGTAGACTCGGTATATGGCCATGCTGTGAAATTGTAGACATTTACTATCTTATTAGTCTTTGCTGATTTATTCCAAGACCGGACAGCATTTATGGTATTTTCTTCACCACAAAGATCCATTATAGTTGAAAGGGAACTGAATACAAATACAGACCCTTTTGGTACATCTTTTATTACCTGATCAATCACTTCAGTTATACTATTAATATCCTCAGGATCAGGGACAATATATTTCTCGCTTGATATATCTCCTACCAGTGATGAATATGCATCAATAACATTCAATCTATCTTTATATTTATCCATAGCCCAGCCAAACTCACTAAACTGGTCTATTAACATCTTCGGGTGTAAACTTGAGGCAATATAGATGCAGTTGTTACCTGTTGTCAGGCAGTGGTATAGTGTTTGCATCCCAAACACATCCCCTTCTACGCCAGGATGATTTAAGTAAATTAACGTTTTACCCTCAGGAATTCCACCACTGAGATATTCATCCAGTCTTGGTATACCTGTTTCGAGCATGCTATTCACCATTCTTAACTTCCTTCAACTGTATGTGGGCACCGTCTAATGAATATTCATACCAGGGGGATGGTTTTTTTCCAAGCCCGACAATCCTGATATAATGATTATCTTGTTCCTGTTTAATTTCAATTATACCGTCAAAAAGCTGTTTTAACGTGGCAATTGCCTGGCTATCATGCATTCCTTCTTCGACTACATAAATGCCGATAGCACCTGCGGCTTTTACTCTACCAGTAAATACATGGAGAAAACGAAAAACAGTCTGGATGTTGGAATACATTAGAATAGTAGAAAGTGAAACAATACATAATCTCGTTTTTCGAATATTCTTTTTCATCCAGAAATCTTCAAGGAACTGACTGATCTTAACTCCTATTCCTGTTAGATCAACCGGACTTGATGCCCTTTTAATATTATCGGTCTCAGAGGTAGGTACTCCAAGGGTCTTTGTGACACAGTCCACTATACCTAAATGATCTAAAGGTATTTCTAAATTATTATAATCAAACCAGTCTATAACATTCTCTCCGGGTTCTCTTGTAGTCACTATTACCGCGGCATCTCCTGACTTAAGTCCATTGTACACGATATCATTGATAATAACCTCTTTACCACTCATAGGGGGACCGATCATCATGATATTAGAACCACTGCGTATCCCTTTAATATTCTCATCCAGTTTATCAATACCCAGGGAATAACCTTCCATGTGTTGTATCTCCATAGTTATGTTAATGCTAATAATTATGACGTCACCATTTATATATGTTAAGCCTTCTGCAATTTCAGGCACTTATATTAGTATATCAAGTATAACTTGAATCGAAAATACTTTGTATTTTCTAATCTTCAGCTCTTCTGAGATCCTCAGGCGAAGATTCTACGAATCTTCTAATCTTCAGCTTCTTCGAAGCTTCAAACGAAGATTCTACAAATCTTCTAATCCTCCATTCCTCCGGAATGTCGGTCAAGAAAATCCGAGCGTTAGCGAGGATTTTGTTCTTTCATATACTCTCTTAATACAGTTGTAGCATATGCTCCTTTTTGAAGGGTGAATTCCAATTCAACGGCCACACATCCCGAATTTAGAGTGTCATTAATAACTCTATATTCCGGATCAACCGGAATGATTATTTCACGACGCAGACCTTTACTGGCAAGTTCGGGAACAGTGGGCATTTTAAAACCTTCTGTATTCACTGCCTCTTTTTCTATTACTGTCTGTTCAATTTCCTGTAGTATTCCTTTACACATTGGAGTATCATATCCAATAAGAGGTGCAGTTACAAATGCTCGCCCTCTTTGCAGCAGGTTATTGATCCCGTCCAGGGTATCCTCCTTGACCAGTTGTAATCGAGCAGTATCAGGAAGTCCTACAGCGTTCTTGAAGCATACAATATCCCCGGGCAGTGCATGGTTGATAGGTATACCTTTTTCTATGCGAATGCTGAGTATGCGGTTGAATAAATAGGATTGGAATGCATGAACGAACAATTTTCTTAAATTGGGAGAAAGTACTTTCAGGGCACCAGTATAATCTTTCGGATCTGCCGCAAGATAGTTCATCATAGCACGTTCAAATCTCAGACGAATAGGATATTTCTCAAGACCGCCTTTATAGTCTTTAGTATTCATAACATATTGACGAGCTTTATAGGCATCTTCCGATTCACCTGGGCATGGACGGGATATATATTCGAGAACTGCATCTTTTATGTCACCTTCAACCAGTTTTTTTCCTACTATATGAGTTATAGGGCGCTGGACACCAAACCTTTGTATGCCAAAGAAATTCGGGACTCCTCCCATGGCATTAATAGCTGATGATGTCCCATCTACCAGATTTTTGGCATCATCCATAGACAGTGTTGTGCTTCGAATTATAATTTTGAATCTATTTCCCCAGAGATCTCCCAGGGTTACTTCTTTATTAGATCTGCCAACTACAGTGAGTTCAACGTCTTTTAATCTTATTTTCTCAAGTGCGGATTCTTCGATATCATATATACTGATCTTCTGTGTAGTTCTCGCATTCTTATCTTTTGTGCCTGCCCAGCTTATTCGCTGTTGACTGATCCTTAAGATACGTGAAATGTCACGGATCAAATGATGAGTATCCCAGTTTGTTTTAGTAAGGGTGCAGATGAGGTATTTTCCAGTGTCCTGTTCATCTCTATTCGTGATCTCATCTACTATGAAATCCTCAGGTAATTGTCTAATAGCTCCACCTATACCTGGTGTATTGGTGGCATATAATGAAATGCCTGTGGACTGCTCGATCTTTGGTGATATTAAATAGGAATTCATTTTAAGGATTTGTTAGGACTGATAGTTGATGTATCTTTGTATCCCTTTCAAAATGTATGTCAATAAAATTCGTATGAATCATTGTTTATATATGAATCATTATAGATATTAGGCAACTCACAAATAATAATTTACCCATTGCTGAGCGAAACATCCTTTCAGGCG
>JAIOQW010000275.1 GCA_021108405.1 Methanosarcinales archaeon | reverse complement strand
TTAAAATTGATGTGGTCCACTGATATGGTTTTAAATACATTGTGACGAAGATGGGCTATAACTGCCACCCGATGACTATAGTGAATTCTTTGTTCATACTAATTATTCACAATCCTATAATATCATATATATTGATATGGAAGTAATGTTATGAATATATCATAGCTAAACAATCACATTTACTAAATTTTTTTAATAGTATATCAATTTATTCTTGATAGAGGTTGTCCAACAATCCAAAATTGGAAGAAAAAGAAAAGAAAATGGGGATGTAAATCCAAAAAGAAGCAGAATTTTTGGCCCCAAAAGCAATTGTTGGACAGCCTCGATATACTATAATAAATTATTAAAAACAATATATTGCATTAACTCTTGATCTTGTTTAACTCATATTTATTTTTTAACTCATATTTATTTTATAAAGTATATATTTTTACTCCGTCCCCCTAAACACAAAAACGCCGGGGTTGGGATTCGAACCCAAGTGTACCGTTAGATACAACAGGTCTCGAGCCTGCCGCATATAGACTCCAGGAAGTCATGCGACTTTTCCGTTGGATTAGTCCGCTCTGCCACCCCGGCATTTTGAGATTTTGTTGATTGACTATACTACTGTTGCATAATACCTTTAAACTTCTCTATTATCATCTCACGTACTGCCTTAGCATCCGAGCGTCCCCTTGTCTTTTTCATTACCTGTCCTATCAAGAAATTCACAGCTTCCTGTTTTCCCTTCTGGTAATCGGCTACAGCTTGTGGATTTTCATTAATAGCTTCATCCACTGCGGTTCCAATTATATCTCCGCCAGCCTTTAGTAGCCCCTCACTCTCCACTATACTATCAGGACTGCCACCTTTATCCAGCACAGTACGGATTATTTGAATTCCGCTTGAATCCGTTATTTTATCATCAGCAAGCAGCTTGAGCAATTTAACCATATCCTCGCTCTTAAAAGCCTTAATACCAATATCCCTGTAATTCAACTCACCCTTAAGTACATCAGCAGTCCATACAGCAGTCATTTTAGGATCTACATGCGCAGCTACTTCCTCATAAAACTCTGCCAATTTCTTCTCTGAAGTCAAACTCTTTGCATGATCATCACTGATACCATACTGTGATACGAATCTCTCCCTCTTTGCGTCAGGCAACTCAGGCAGGGTTTTGGCAATAGCGGGAGCCCAGTCAGCTACCTTGATAGGCACAAGATCAGCTTCAGGGAAATATCTATAATCATGTTCTTCTTCCTTTGTCCGTAGGCTGACAGTTATACCCATTTCCTCATTAAAATGTCTTGTCTCCAGTACTACTTTACCGCCTCTACGCAACAGGTTCTTCTGTCTTACGACCTCAAATAGAAGAGCACGTTCTGCTCCTTTATGGCTGCTGATGTTCTTAGTCTCAGACCTGCTCCCGCCTGCTAAGGATATATTAGCATCTACTCTTGTGGCACCTTCCAGCGAAGTATCACACACATCCAGATATTCAATAATACTTCTAAGCTTATCCAGGAACCTGCGCGCTTCCTTCGGGCTTCTTAAATCAGGTTCGGTCACGATCTCAAGCAGGGCAACCCCACTGCGGTTATAATCGATCATAGTATGTTTTGAGTGTTCAATATTCCCGCCTTCATGCATAAGCCGTCCCGGGTCCTCTTCCATATGGGCACGGTTAATACGGATGCGGACCTCTCCCTTTTCACCTTCGATGTTGATATAGCCATTAGAAGCAAGAGGGAAATCATACTGGGTTATCTGGAAGCCTTTGGGAAGATCAGGATAATAATAATTTTTTCTGTAGAACTGGGTATGTTCCTGGATCGAGCAGTTCAGGGCCAGTCCTACTTTAATAGAATACTCTACTGCCTTGCGGTTAATAACAGGAAGCGATCCCGGAAGTCCCAGACATACGGGACAGGTGTGGGTATTGGGAGCATCATTATGATAATTAAGCGGACAGCCACAGAATATCTTAGTATTAAGTTTGTTTAACTGTACATGTATCTCCAGTCCTATCATAATACCAGTATCATCCAGTAGCGGCCTGTATTTCAGGTATTCCTCAATCATTTATCTCACCTCCGGGGTCATGGCATGGAAATCAGTGTTCTGCTCAAAAGTATAAGCGACCCTGAGTATAGTCTCTTCATCAAAATGCCTGCCAATTATCTGTAATCCTATAGGTAGTCCGTTATCAAACCCGCAGGGTAGTGAAATTGACGGTACGCCTGCAAGGTTTATTGGTACAGTGTTCACATCAGCCAGATATAACGTAAGCGGATCACTGATTTTCTCACCAAGTTTAAAAGCAGGAGCAGGCATAGTAGGTGCAATAAGTACATCAGTATCCTTCAGTGCCCGGTCAAAGTCCTGTTTTACCAGCGTTCTGACCTTAAGGGCTTTAAGATAATACTTATCCATATATCCTGCTGAAAGCGCATATGTCCCAAGCAGTATCCTGCGCTTCACCTCTTCTCCGAAACCTTTAGCCCTTATCTCACTGTAAGTAGTATGCCAGTCATGGTCTTTCGTTAATCGCAGTCCGTACCGCATACCATCAAAACGTGCAAGGTTAGAGGAAGCTTCACTCATAGCAATGATATAATATGCAGCCAGTGCATATTTGGTATGTGGCATTTCCACTTTCTTCCAGGACGCACCCAGTCCTTCTAATGTATAAACACCGTCCCAGACAGCCTTTTCTACTGCAGGTTCGGTACCTTCACCAAAATACTCATCAGGCACGCCTATAATAAGTCCCTTTACATCATCCACAAGCGATCCAGTATAATCTTTTTCAAGTTGTACTGATGTAGAATCCCGGGAGTCATAGCCAGCGATCACATTAAACAGCAACGTCATATCCTTAACATTAGTAGCAATAGGACCTATCTGTTCCAGACTGTTAGCATAAGAGATCAGGCCATACCTGGATATAATGCCATAAGTAGGTTTTAATCCGACCACACCGCAAAAAGAAGCAGGACACCTGACAGATCCGCCTGTATCAGACCCTAAAGCTATTGATACTTCACCTGCTGCAACAGTTGCAGCACTACCGCCCGATGATCCGCCGGATACATGTTCAGTGTTCCATGGGTTTAGTGCAGGCCCGTAATAACTGGTCTCAGTGGATGTACCCATTGCAAACTCATCCATATTGGCTTTACCTACTATGATAGCTCCTGCTTCCTTGAGACGTTCGATCACATGGGCATCATAGGGAGGTACATATCCGGTAAGTATATTTGAGGCACAGGTTGTCTGTATGCCTTTTGTTGATATATTATCTTTAATAGCAATAGGCACACCTGCCAGAGGTCGCGGATGGTTTTTGGTGTTATTATTTTTATTATTACTATTGTTATTATTATTGCTATAATTGTTATTGATATTTTTAGCTATTTCAAGAGCTGATTCTTCGGCAATTGTGATGAATGTATTGAGTTTATTGTTTGTAATCCTCTCAATGCACTGATTGACCACTTCTTCGTAAGACGATTCATCTATTGCTTTTAGAGTTTGTGATATAGTGATCATATCCCTCACCTTAAATTATCCTTGGGGCTTTAAAACAGCCATCCTGCTTCCTGGGGGCATTGCCTATGGCTTCATCCTGGGACAGGGACGAAGTAATAACATCGTCACGAAACACATTATTCACATCAATTACATGATAGGTAGGCTCAACCTCTTTTGTTTCCACTTCATCCAATTGCGCAAAATATTCCAGTACTGAGTTTAATTGCTGTGCATATCCTTCCAACTGCTCCTCATTAACCTTCAGCCTGGCTAGCCAGCTTATATGTTCTACTTCTTTTGTTGTGATCATGATGTTTCATCCAGCCTTATTCTATTTTCTCTTGCCACCGAATTAAGATATTTTCTTATATAGCCTTTGTCTTGTTTCCTGAACCCATTAAGTCTGGCAAGTTTTCCTATAGAGGCCCAGACTCCACTGCCGTATTGGAAAGCCTTTTTATCTCGCCATACAATATCTCCCGGTAGTATTTGTACAGCCGCTCTACGCAGGATATATTTCCTCACGATCTCCGTATTAATTTCTTTAACTTTTAATTCGGCTGAAATGGACAATCCGATCCTTATTACCTCTGTATCCAGAAACACGCCGGCAAGTTCCATTCCCACAGCCTCTGATATGGCTCTATCCCGCTTGATATCCCGCCCGGACATTGCAGATACATCAGCAACAATAGCAGTATGCAGGGCATCTATACCATCCCTGGCTATTTCACTATATCTATAATATCCTCCGAATAGTTCATCAGCACCCTGACCTGTCAATAGTAGATCTATATTCTGTGCTTTGGCTTCAGTACATATGATATATAAAGGAATTCCTAAAGAAACTGTCATGGGATCTGTAGTTTTTACGATATTTATTATTTTAGGAATTATTGAATCTATTTCATTAAGGGTAATTATCCTGCAGTATAGGTATTCATTATGACCCATTAATCCAGCGGCTTTTTTTGCCCATAATATATCATTTGAACCTTCGATACCTATTGTGAATAACTTGATATCAGGTATGTACTTCAATGTAAGTGCTGTAATTAATGAGCTGTCTACTCCACCTGAGAATAATATACCACTATTGGGTTTTATGTATTTACTGAGCCTTGAGCTCAGGATATTGATCAGTATTTGCGAAGCTGTGGATTCATTTGTTATCATCGGCAGGTTAATATGTTTTGTTTAGTACAAAAAAGTATTAGTTTCTATATCAAGTCATATTTGATATACTATAACTAAAATATCATATAATGTCATGCTTGCCCTTAGGAATCTAATGAATAATAAGATACGGACTCTTCTTAATATTACGGCTGTTGTGATCTCGGTGATGTCGGTAATACTGCTAGCGTCTCTTGGTAGCGGTTTGGTTTCTACAGGTGAGGAAGTATTTCAAAAAAGCTCTATGCATTTATGGATCACTGGAAAACCTGTAGATATCCAGACCAGATATTCGAATCCGGGTGAGGCAAAGATCAATAATGCCCACAAACTCTCATTAAATGTCCTCAAGGACTCCAGGATCAATGTATCCACACCCATGCTCACTGAAATGATCTATGTATGTAAAGAAAATGAACAGCCTATAGCAGTATTCGGACTTGGAGTGGAAACAGAGGGGCCAATGATAGTAACCATGGAAGGTACTAACCTTCATTCAAGTAATCATTACAACAATGGTGCTTATGATAATCCATGGACAAAAGAAGTACTGGCAGACAGCCGGATTGTTACACTTCTTGATGTCGGTGTCGGTGATATGATATATGCAGGCAAAACTATCAATAATAGTATAGAACATCAGTTCAAGGTAGTTGGTATTACCAATTCACTTTCATCTTTCAGTACTGCTCCTATGTTAATATTTCCATTTTCGGAATTCCAGGAACTTACTGGAAATCATTATTACGACAGTGCCTCTATGATAATAATCCGTTTGAATGACCCGGAAGATGCAAATGCTGTTAAGGAAGATTTGGAGGGGCAATATCCTGAGTATATCATAAGTACAAATAAGGACCTTCTTGATAAAATTATAATGGAAAACAGTATGATCCTGGCAAGTGCTGTATCAATAGTGCTTCTGGCTGTGTTTATGGGTGGGGCTCTGGTAATAAATACCATACTGTTATCAATAAACGAAAAACGCCAGCAGATCGGCATTATGCAGGTTATTGGGATGTCAAGGTGGTCAATAATGAAAAGTATGGGATCGGAAGGAGCTATCATTACCTGTGTAGGTGGTCTTGCCGGATGTCTGCTTAGTGTACCTGTGGTAATAATGTTGAATTATGTTATTGAATCAATGATAGGTTTTGAAGAAGTACTGGAATTGAATGTAATGTTTATGGCATTAGGGTTAATAATAGCGCTTTGCCTTGGCCTGTTATCAATTGTAGTGGCATTATGGCGCCTGGAAATGATGAAACCTATTCATCAGCTTAGAAGCATATAAGTTCATAACCGTTAGATTTATCGTATAAAAAATCATATAAATGTTTTAAATAGATATCTTAAATAATATAGAAAAGAGGAATTAATTTGATATTACCTGTAAAATGTCCCCGACTTAACACTGGTTGTTGTGCTATAAAACCAGGAGATAAGGCTGAGTGCTATAATAAGTGTGAAAGAATGGAAGAGTATGTTTATTGTGAATATTACAGTAATAATTTGATGATCCAGAAAGAAAGTTCCAGTGTTGTAAAGATAGTACAGACTGTACGAAAAAGATAAGTGGAGATTGTTGAAGAAGTACAGAACACTTTCTGATTTTTTTAGTGTGTGTCTATTATTACTTGAAATATTTAATAAAGACCTTGCGTGGGCAAAAATATTTGTTTTTTTTTAAGATAGCCATAATTTATATTGATATCATAAATTGCAATATAAGAATAATAGACGGGATTGACAGGATACACTACAACATCCTGTAGACCCTGTCAAAATACCATGCTTTTTAAAATGGATACTAAAATCTATCTATTCTTTACACAAATCTATGTTTTCTGATATCAAACACTTTTCTTTCCGGATAGTAATAGCATTAAACCTATTATTACCATCACAGGCAGAAGAATTATGTTGAATTCCGGAATTGGTGTTGGTTCAGGTGTTGGCAATTCGTCTACTGCAACTTTAATTTCCTGGAATGGATAAAACCTTACTGTATTGGAATCTGCAACCTTGATCTTGATATCACCCATAATATTAATAGTCTCACCCTTACTAAGATTGATACTTTCGTTATTTGTTATTTCAATTTGATTTTCAGTAACAGAGTTTATTACCATTTTGCCATAAGAATCTTCTTTTTCGACCTTTTTAAATTCTTCGGATATCTGGAATATACCATTTACAGATATGGAATCTGTTTCCATGCCCCTGAAGATCCTATCAATATGGATAGCGATCATCGGAACATCTTCATCATCGATCTCTTTGGTATAGGTATAGGTACTATCATCATTGATAATATCTGATCTGATCTCTTCACCGTCTCTAAGCAGAGCAACCATTATCGAGTCACCATCCTGGCTTATCTCATCGAATCTGAAACTGTATCCGTCTGCTAATGATAGTGAGTTTCCTATATACAGCGTATGATTCTCATCTTCATCTATCAGGATCTTACCAAGCCGTCCTGTTTTTATCAGGCTTATGCCTTTATACCCTATGCTTTTATCTTTATAGCCTGCAAAATATTTCTCTCCCATAAAGCCGATAGATTCATAATCATCCCATCCGCTGTATTTAAAACTAATATTGATCGGTGCAGTGATATAAGATAAATGTCCGCTATCTATACTCCTGCCATCAAGATTAGTAAGCTCCAAGGTTTCATTATATTCTCCACTGTTCATATCATACAGAAGGCCTTCGAAGTTCAGAGGTGTCCATGTATAATTGGTTTCTTCAGTTACTGTACCTCTTAATTGATATATGCCTGGCTCTGAGGTATCTACTGTGAGTGTAAACCTGAGTGTATCACAATCTCCAACTTTAATATTGATTTTTCCCATAAGGTTGAATGTCTTTCCTTTCGTGAGTGAGACTTCATTTGAGTTTTCCATGGTTATCTCTTCAGAATTAACTGTCTTGATCTCCATTAGGCCGAATCTGTCTCCGTCTTCTATATTAATATAATTATCAGATATCTGGAAGATGCCGTCAATGTTGATGGTACTTGTCTCCAGACCCCGGAACACAGTATCTATATGTATAACAATTATAGGAATATCTTCGGCGCAACCCAGGTCTTTTTTATATGTAAAAGTACTTCCTTCTGACAGGATGGTCTCATATATACATTCTCCGTCTTTGAACAGAGCTACCATAACAGCATCTCCTGTGGCCGAATATTCAATAACATGGAATTCATATCCTTCCTCAAGTACAAGCGGGATACTTAAGGGGTCTTTAAAAAAACATTGATTTATCTACCCAAAAGTGGTTTCTAATATTGCCTCAATAAATTGAATTCCTGTTTCCTCCTTAAATAAAGGAAGTTCCCAGTCCTGAATGACACTATATCGTTGAGTGTTTGTTATCTTATCAGTTAGCGGATTAACACCTTTCTTGATATATTCTTGCTTATATACCATTATTCCACGCCGCTGCCACATAGGGGTTTTAGCCAGGTTAATATCATGATCCCATGCAAGTTCATGCAGTTTATCGGATTTAAGTCCCTTTAGCCTGTCTGCAGCCTCTTTAGCTGTTAGTCCATCATCCTTAAGAAGATAATATGCATATGAACTCATCAGATTTCGCCAGCATTCAAGCTGTCGCCAGTTAAAATAATCTACAATGTCGCTTTTATCAATTACAATTACCCTCGAATCAAATGAAAGTGGTTCTGGAATGTTAAGATTAAGCACAAGTGCAGAAGAAAAAAAACTAGAAATTATAGAATCAATTTTCTCCAGTCTACCATTGAATGGCATATCTTTAATAAAAAGCAGATTGATTTCATCCGAGAATAAATATATCATTGATGGATTGATCCCGCTCTTGTTGAAAAAATCAACGGCAGAATCTACCATCCCTTTTGCAAAGCGAATATCATACGGCCTGTCAAATGATAATTGATCAAGAACCCTGCCAAATCCTCTTCCGTCTATTCTTACAAAAGCTGCTGATGGTACAGTTAATTGTGAAAAGATCTCACGGTTCTTCATTCATCTTCAATTTTATTCTTGTATTTCGAAAAAACCTGTTTAATGAGAATTACATCTCCTACTGCAGTTACCCAGCGGTATGGCAGAACCACACCCTTGCTATTAGTGGCCTCAAACATATCCTGATTAATTTTTCCAATTGCCAGTCCTGATATCTTTGATTCATTAGGATCAAGGATCACATCATCGACTCTACCTACATAGACACCTTTGTCCGTATAGACATTTACTCCGAATAAAGTTGATACTTCTGTACGCATTTATTTCCCTCACTAACTAATTACTTATCCTGAATTATTATATATTTTTTCATAGTCCTTTGGTTTTCACAATATCTGACTCGATATCATCGATTTCAGCAGTAAAGGCACTGGCAATCTCCTTAGCCAGTCCTATAACATCTTCTATACCAAGATCATCGAGACAGGCCACGTTAACATCTGTGGGCGTTCCCTGACATAATATATTTATACCCATATGTACTTTCTCTGAAGATATTCCAGCCGAAGCGATACAGACAGTTAATTTGCCTCCATCCACATAAATATCATCTCCTTTGCGAATAGATCTAATCCCATGCCCTTCCAGTACATCCCTGGTATTGACCACCAGCAAACGCTGTAAATAATATGCCAGTCTTAAACTGGCCGGTGAGTTAAAACGCTCTACAATGAAATGTAACACATCCCCACCTTTTATGGCTTTATTGTCCAGCAGGTCTTCCATATCCTTAATATTGGATGGAATGATGTCCATAGCACCCTTAAAGACCACTATGCTGTCCCCTGCAATTCCTAATGAATATGCCCAGAGAGGTTCTATCTGGGAGCCGTCATAATCTATTCTACCGGGCATTATCTCAATTTTCATAGTATTATTGTATTGTTGTATTATTGTATAGCATTATTTAGAACAAAATCCTCCCTTCGCTCGGATTTTCTTGACTGAAGCTTCGAAGAAGCTGAAGATTAGAAGATTTGTATAATCTTCGCTTGAGGCTCTTAAAAGAGCCGAAGATTAGAAAATGTGAACGGAGTGAGCATTTTCAATATATCAAGTATAACTTGATATACTATAAAAAAATTCCGAAACTATGGAATTATTATTTACTTTTTTTTCCCAGGGATATTTCCATTGACGACACATTGGTTTCGCCTCTTTCGGAAGCAATTTTTTCAGTAGAAATAACAATATCCTTAACCTCTAAATCATTAAGGAACCTGTTCCTGACCACTTCAGCAACATCAACTGCCCTGGATATTGCACGACCACGGGATTTGATAATCACTTGTTCTGCTCCATTATTGAATTGAGTCACCACTGCAAGTACATAGTTCATCACTGGTTTGTTACCGATATATACTACATCGTCATTTTCCATTATGTCACCTCACTGGAAACAATATGCGTATAATTAGTTAATTCAGATACAGTTTGATTTTAAAATACATATACTTAACTAAAAATCTTAGTATCAATGTGTTAGCATTCTTGCATCAACAGCAACCGCTCCATGTGAGTATACGATCAATGGATTGATATCAAGTTCTATTATACCAGGTTTCTTCTCAAGCATCCTGGAAAGTCCGGTAATTACCTTAATAATAGCATCAATGTCTGCAGGTTCCTGTCCTCTGGCGCCTTGTATGATAGAGCTGGCCTTGATCTCAAGGATCATATCATGAGCTGTCTTTTGATCAATAGGTGTTACTCTAAAGGACACATCCTTATATATTTCAACAAAAATGCCTCCCAGACCGAACATGATCACATGACCAAACTGTGGGTCCAGCTTGGCACCAACTATCACTTCAAGACCGGACTTTGCCATTTTCTGTATTATTACTCCGTCTATTCTGGCTTCAGGTATATTTTTTTTCACAGAATCCATCATAGCCAGGTATGCTTTTTTAATCTCTTCATCCGAGTTAAGGTCTAATAATATACCGCCAACATCAGTTTTATGACTGATATCAGGAGATGATATTTTCATAACCACCGGATAGTGCAGTTTATTAGCTGCTTCTACTGCCTCTTGCAATGAAGCTGCCATAATTTTTTGCACTAATGGTATACCATATTCCATAAGAATATCATGCAATTGGTCAGTGGTTAAATTCATACTTTCACCTTCTCAAGGAACCCATTATGCTGTACAAGTGATCTTAAAGCAATTACTGCCCGCTCAGGTACGGGATAGTTGGGCAAACCTCCTTTTTTTAGTATATCTATCCCGGCTCTGGTACCTGCACCTCCCATCCAGCAGGTAATTATTGGTTTGCTGCATTTGCCGCGATGTATGTCCACTATTGCTTGGGCCGGCAAAGCAGCATCATTGACAACCGTGTGTACATATATTACTATCAGGACATCTATATTCGGGTCAAGGAGCATTTGTTTTACTATACTATTATAAACATCATATGTAGCCAGCCCGGCACTATCTATGGGATTACGGGCAGATGCGAATTCTGGAATATATTCGCGTATTTTCTGTCTCGTATCATTCTGCAGGGCAGGAATGATAAGCCCCATGCGTTCACATGCATCCGATGCAATGATACTGGCACCTCCACCATTTGAAAGTATGCCTACCCGGTTCCCGTTAGGTGCGGGTTGGACCGATAGAGCAAGGGCGCAATCAAAGAGATCCTCAATATTGTCCACCCTGATTATACCTGCCTGTTTAAATGCGGCCGAGTAAACTTCATCCGCACCTGCCATACTACCGGTATGAGAGAACACAGCTTTTGAACCGCTGCTGGTACGCCCTGATTTTACGGCCAGTATAGGTTTGGATATCTCTTGTGCAGCTTTAATAAATTCACGTCCGCGGTTTATCCCCTCAACATACATGGCGATCACATCGGTCTTGGGATCGCTGGCAAGGTAATTAAGCAGGTCAACATCATCAATATTGGCTTTATTACCAGTACTTACCACGATATGCAGACCGATCCCCATCTCCATGGTCCAGTCAACCAGTGCCAGCCCCAGTGTACCACTTTGAGTAATGAATGATATGCCGCCTGGTTCAGGCAGTCTTGAGATAATACTGGCATTCATACCTATATGGGCATTGACCACCCCCAGGGTATTTGGCCCCACAAGTCTCATATGGTATCTATCATTAATCTCCATCAACTTCTTCTCAGCTTCACGTCCTTTATCTCCTGTTTCACTGAACCCTGCAGTTACCATTATGATCCCCTGTACGCCCTTAATACCGCATTCCTGCGCAACTGTGAGTGCATGTGATCCGGGCACAGCGATCAAAGCCATATCAACAGGACCAGGAATATCCAGCACACTGGGGTAGCAGGCCGTATCCAAAATAGTTTTTTCTTTCGGGTTTACCGGATATACCGGACCCTTAAAACCGTTACTCAATAAGTTTTTTAATAAAATATTACCCCATTTGCCTGGTGTGGATGAAGCTCCTATTATGGCAATAGATCCTGGTTCGAAAATGGGCTTTAGCGTCAATTTCTTTTACTCCCTATATGTCATAGCCTGTTTAACCCTTTTCATAGCTATGGACTCCGCAGCATTTCTCGGGAAGATATGCTGCTTATTAACCATCTTAAGTACTTCATTGGTATTTGTCCTGATCGTGTCTTCAATGCGTTCAAAAGCCTCTTTTTCAGTACCGCCCTGGTACTCAACCGAAGCTGTGATCACACCACCTGCATTTGCGATAAAATCAGGAATGACCAGTACTCCTCTTTCATGGAGCATCTTTTCAGCATCAATGGTTATTGGGATATTGGCACCCTGGACTATCAGTTTAACATCCAGTATATCTGCATTACTGGCTGTGATCACATCGGGTCTTGCTGCAGGTATAAAAATATCTGCAGTAATATTGAAAAGGTCAGTAGTTTCAAGTTTTTCACCTTTTGTGTATTTGATCACTGATCCGGTAGTATTCTTGATCTCAATGAGTGTTTCTATATCCAGGCCATCAGGATTATAGATAGTGCCCTTTGAATCACTGGCTGCAATAAGGACAACACCCATCTCTGATAAGAAACTTGCAGCATGTTTCCCTACGGCACCAAAGCCTTCTACCATAAGCCTGGCGCCTGTGAGGTTAAGATCGATGTGTTTGGCTGCAACCTCAGTACATACAGCAACCCCGAACCCGGTACTGCCTATCACATCAAGAGGGATACCTCCTAATTCACGGGGCAATCCTACGGCTCTATCGATCTCGTCTTTAATATGAGCCATATCTGTTTCACTCGTACCCATATCAGGTCCGGGGATATATTCACTGATATGCCTGATCTTCCTTGCAAAGGCCCTGATGATCGTTTCTTTGTTCGGTGATGTGGGATCAGCGATTATTCCGGATTTTCCTCCTCCATGCGGCAACCGGGCCATAGCATTCTTTAAGGTCATAGCACGGGCAAGTCTGGCAACTTCCTCTGTCGTGACATCCAACGACATCCTGGTTCCTCCGATTGTCGGACCAACTGCAGTGTTATCAACTACTACAATAGCTTTCAGACCATTTTTTTTATCAGATATATGTATTATTAGTTCAGGTCCCAGTTCATCAACCAGACTGAACATTTTATTGCAAATTTCAGAATTCATTTCTATCCATCCAAAGAATAAAAGTATCCATTTTAAAAAGTAGGGTATTAAATTCATTGTTTATATTATCTGCTACAGAGAGCACAGAGGACACTTTAGAGAAAATACTCTGTTAGCTTAAGTGTTCTTCGTGGTTATTATTTTTACCCTCTGATTTAAAGTTATACTTGATATACTTTAATGTTGGATTAATAAGGTTTATAAGATTAGTCATTTATATTGCACATTATGATTCGCGAGTGTCCAAACCATGGTTATTTCAGAGGTGAGGTATGTAAATGCGGAGAGACCGGTAGATATGTAATGAATACAGAGCGCACTGAAAGAATGGGGCGCTTTATATCAGGAGCACTACGACACTTTCCTGATGATCTGGGGCTGGCTATGAACCAGAATGGGTGGGTGAATATTGAAGTATTATTGGATGTTATGAAGTCAAGATATCCCTGGGCATCAGCACAGAACCTGGGGGCTTTGGTAGAATCTGATAAAAAAAGTAGGTATCAGATCAGTAATAATAATATAAGGGCCAGATACGGGCATTCAATAAATGTTGAACTCGACTTTCTTGATAATGATCTTGAGTTTTTGTATTATGGTGCCAGCCAGGAAGAGGCAGATATAATCAAAGAAATGGGGGTCAGGCCAATTCGCCAAAGATATATTCACCTTAGCACTACGTATGAAAAGGCGATTGAAGCAGCTAGTTATCATTCGGATAATCCTGTGATATTCAAACTGGATGCATTCGGTGCTATGGACGATGATGTAAAGATGATGATAGCAAATGAATTTATTGTACTGTCTGAAGAAATACCGCCTGACTACCTGGAAATTATGGACAATACATCTTCTGAATGAATTTTTATAAAATAGCATCAAGTCAATCATACAATATCGCTGGATATATGATCTGACATTCCATAGTCTCATATCCATTCATAATGGGCCATAACTTCGGGTTTTAAGTCATATAGAAGGCTGCCTTCCACATATCCGAAAAATAAGCAACCATTACACTCCTTTGCAATTTTTTTACGTTTTTGCGCTGAGCGGTTCCATACATTCTCAAGTCCATCACTGATATGACCCAGTTTTTCTGTTTTTATTCGGCAGTTCTCAATATTTCCGTCTGGTGTGACATTTAAAATAATATCACTGGCACGGCACCTGAAATCCATGTTCCGGTCCCGTACCATCTTCAAGTATGTCAATGAATTAATAATAGGATAACCTGTTTTTTTTCTGGTAATGATCAGGTTTATTATGTTTTCATACTTTTTAATATCTTTAACTTTGATCCTGTTCCATATCTCACTATCGATACCTTCTAATTCATTCAATGGTTCGAATGATATCCATACTCCCAGTTCCTGTGCCTTATGTATGAGCGGATCAATATCATCAAGGTTCTGGCCTGATATGACACAGTTCATCAGGATCGGATTTGTGCATACATTCTTTGCAGCACGGATGCCTTCAAACACTACTTTTGGGTCCATGCCTCGAATTTCCCTGTAGGCATCTATTCCATCTACTGATACGGACAGGTAATCCACGTCATCCAGATCATGTACACGCTGTTTTAACAGTTTCCCGTTGGTGATCAGTGATGTTATCATACCCAGACTATGCGCATGTGCCATGATTTTGGGTAGCTCATCTCTCAGTAAAGGTTCTACAGTCCAGGCATTATAATAACGAATTCCAAAAGACCTGGCCTCATCCAGCAATTTGAGGATCTCTTCGGTCTCCATCTCTTCTGATTCCTGCTTCCAGTATTCACAGAATTCACAGTGCATATTACACCTGCCATTGATACCGTGGGATAGTACAATAGGGCTTTTTCGCACTCTTAGCTGCCAGAGGGCTCTTAATGCCAGTATGGGTGAAAAAGTTCTCATGGTGATCTGATGTTATTATTGAGCAAAGATATAATTTTATGCTTTTGCTCTGCTGAACAAATAACCGCCCAGACCAATAGTAGTAGCAGCAAACAGTACCAGCACTATAAGGCAGATAATGATAGGGATCTCACTCTCACCCATTAATGTATAGCGCAGTGCTGCAATACCATAGGTCAACGGATCAAGATATGTAAGGGTCTTTAGCCACATAGGCAGATCTCCTATTTTATAAAAAGCACCACTAAGTAGCAGCACTGGCATAGTGATAAATGTCATTATCATTTGAAAACCTTCATGACTTTCTATCTGCGAAGCAAGGGCAATGCCCAGTCCGATAAAACCCAGACCGATCAATAACATGATACCTACACTGGTTAACATTCCCAAATAAGATTGATATTCCACACCAAGAAAAAGGGCTACTATCATGATCATTGTACCCTGGATCATTGCAGTTGTTACACCGCCAAGGGCTTTTCCCAGTGCTACAAAGAACCTGGGAACAGGAGCGATCAGTATCTCTTTTAAAAACCCGAACTCTCTATCCCATAATATACTAACACCCCCCATTAGCGATGAGAACAAAATAGACATACCGATAATACCTGGTGTTAAAAATCCTATATTGGTATCTCCTCCCCCGCGCATCTGGAAGGATGAATTAAATGCAGTACCCAGGATAACAAGAAAGAAAAGGGGTGTAGCCAGTGATCCTATGATCCTGCTCTTTGAGCGACGAAACCTGAGCATCTCACGCAGCCACAGTGTATAAACAGTATTTGTAGCAATAGAACAATTCCCGGGAAGATCCGATATCAAGCTCGTTATATCACCGCCTCGCTGTCCTGAACTGGAAGCTGAACTTCCCCATCTCACTTGTTTCTTCTTCTCTGATGGCTCTACCTGTGTGTGATAAGAATACATCATCCAATGTAGGTCGGTGCAGATCAACAGAAAGTATATTAATATTAGCTCCGGATGCAATTGTTAAAATATGGGGTATTTTGTGCGCTCCATCTTTGATAGTTATAAATATACTGCTCTTTTTCCAGTGGACATTACCAGCACAGCCATTCTTAATATATAGTTTGCACAAAGCAGAAGCAATTTCTTCATTATCAACAACAAGTTTGACCACATCTCCTCCTAAAGAGTTTTTTAAGTTCTCTGGCGTATCCAGTGCCTGGATCCTGCCCGAGTCAATGATAGCTATACGGTTGCATAGGTGGTCTGCTTCTTCCATATAGTGTGTGGTTAGCATAATAGTAACATTCTCATCCCTGTTTAAGCATCGTATGTAATTCCATATATGGTTGCGGGTCTGCGGGTCAAGACCCAGGGTAGGTTCATCCAGGAATAATACCTTTGGGTGGTGCATTAACCCTCTGGCTATCTCCAGGCGCCTCATCATACCGCCGCTGTATGTCTTGACAAGTACATCTGCCTTATCCTGCAGCTCAACCAGTTCCAGGACCTCCTTGATCCTCTGTTTGCGCATATGTTTTGAGAGACCGTATAAACGACCGTGAATGTCAAGATTTTCTCTTCCTGATAATCTGTCATCCAATGTAAAACCCTGGAATACCACACCTATGTTCTGCCTTACCTGGGATGGGGTTTTTTTTACATCGAAATCCCATACTTTTGCATGGCCTTCACTGGGCAGTATCATGGTAGATAACATGTTTATCAAGGTGGTTTTGCCTGCGCCGTTTGGACCTAACAGACCGAATAATTCTCCTTTTTTAACCTGGAGATTAAGGTGGTCAACAGCAATTAAGTCTTCAAATTTACATGTCAGGTTAACAGTCTCTATAGCTAATGTGTCCATGAGTGATCGTGTTATTATATGTGATATATATAATTAGACTATTGGTTAACCACTACCAGGCTTATATTGAGTGAATTGTCGAAGTCTTTTTGATAGATAGAAACCATAATAAAAACATATGACAGAAAAAATGACCTATGCTCAATCAGGTGTTGATATAAATCTTGAAGAAAGGGCTATTAAGAAACTCTCCGGATCCATCACATACAAACGTACCGGATTCGGTGCACCACTCACGGATATCGGGCACTATGCCGGTCTTATAGAATTCGGGGAACATGCCCTTGCACTGACCACTGACGGTGTGGGCTCCAAGATATTGATAGCAAATATCATGCAGCGCTGGAACACTATAGGGATAGACTGTATAGCTATGAATGTTAATGACCTTCTTGCTATCGGAGCAGAACCACTATCTTTTGTTGACTACCTTGCCATAGGTAGACCTGATGAAAAGATCATGGCCCAGATCGGTGAAGGACTTTCGCTGGGTGCACAGCTTAGCAGGATGACCATCGTAGGCGGGGAAACTGCTACACTTCCTGAGATCGTTAATGGGTTTGACCTGGCAGGCACCTGTCTGGGTGCAATAAAAAAAGACATGATCATTACCGGGGAGAAGATCACTCAAGGTGATGTACTGGTAGGAGTTCCCAGCAGTGGACTGCACAGCAATGGCTACACCTTAGCCCGCAGGATCATAGAACAGTCCCAATATGATTATAACGATTCGCTTCCGTTCAATACACAAACCACAATAGGTGATGAACTGCTTATCCCGACCCGTATCTATATTGAGATACTGGATGTGATCAGGGAATGTGAAGTACACGGCCTGGCCCATATCACAGGCAGCGGGTTGTTAAAACTTCGCAGGATCACTAAAATGGGCTTTGATATTCATTCTCCTCTTGAGCCCCATCCGATCTTCGGGTTCCTGCAGGAACTGGGGAATGTTGATAAACTTGAAATGTACCGGACGTTTAATATGGGTATGGGTTTTCTTATAGTGCTGCCAGAGAAGGATGCGCAGCAGGCTGCCAGGATCACAGGTGGGAAAATAATCGGTAAGATACATGGTTCTGATATAAGAGTGGGTGAGCTTTTAATCCGTTAATTACGGCTTATTTAGTATCCCTTTCAAAAATGTCACGTACTGATTCTGCACCGATTAAGTATATTGATCTGATATTACGAAACAAGGACACTAATCCGGCTGAGCTGGTCCGTCTGCTTGTTTCTTGTTGTGGCAAAATGGAAATGCTTTACTTCAAAGACACAACTTACATGCCTGTATAGCTGTGGGATATCTTTTATGATTCCCAGATGATCGAAACAAGGCGAAACCGTACTCTTGCTAAGAAAATGCAGCCAAAAGGTGTTTCGGATTTGTATGGGATGACAAAAAAGGATCGATATAAGGTCGAACATGGTATTGCTAATTGCACGCTTGATAGTTTATACAAGATAAAAAATCCTCCGCTAGCGCTCGGATTTTGTTCTTGCGTCTTCGTGTCCTGGCATCTTTGCGTCCTGGCATCTTTGCGTCCTGGCATCTTTGCGTCCTGGCATCTTTGCTTTTTCATTCATACTCTTGCAGTTCAAAAATACTTTCTTTTTAAGTAAAGCAGTTATAATAGCAGAGGCCGCAGCCTATAACTATGAATCAACTTGCAGTTAGAACAAATTATATGTGTTATAGTACTCATGGTGTGATCTGATAATTTTAACATAGGCGTAACCACTGGTATTGGCAGTCATATCTCTGGTAGTGATATTAAAAAGTTCGAGAATCACAATAAAGTGGTAGATATATAATAAAAAATAATTCGGAAATTATTTATAGATATAATCAAGTGGAAGAAATCATGATGAAGATAATTTCACACAGAATATTAATAACAGTTGTATGTTTTAGCGTCCTTTTTTTAGGCTGCATCGAGGAAGAGGATCACAAGATAGAACTTCCAATCGATACTCCCGAAGAAGCCATTGAATATGCAAAAACTGACAATTCCACAAAAGAATGGATTGAAGAATGGTCAGAGTCAGGTTATCACATAATAGAATGTACGGTTCTGAATAATCAGAGTATTTGGACTGTGGAATTCAAAATGAATGTTTCACCATACGATACACAACCGTTTCTTATTAATAAAATACACTCTAATGGAACTATTTTATTTAGAGGGAAGGGAGAAATATGAAAAATAAACTCATTCTTTCCCCATTTTTAATAGGGCTAATAATCTTATCAACTTTTACAGCGATAGCAATAGCAGAGCTACCTTAAAATTACACTCCTATTCATATGCTTAAAAAAGATACAGTCGGACAAGTAAATAAGTCAATAAAATTTTCGATTGGTCCTGATTTAAAGTTAGGAGAAATACCATGGAATTCCCTATCATTAAAAAAAGAAGTTATGGTAGCAAAAACTTTAGAGGGAAAGATCAACATCGAACCGATTTTAGAGAGGATTATTGAAAGCGATTTTCAATCTTCGTCTGAAATAGTAAGGATTGAAACTACTGGAAATATTTACAAGGTACCGCCAGATGTCGGTGAAATAGTATTAGTAAAATTATATACTCCAAATAAGCCTACTGAGAATCTATATCATAAGCTTGAAATTTTAGGAGTTAGTTCAAGCAGATATTATCAAACTGAAGGTTTTATTAAAGTAGAATACCAATAATTAATATAACCAGGGTTTCTTCGTTATCAGAAATAACAGATGTAAGGCGGGTGATTAATTTTCCGCTAATGACCCAGGAGTATAATGTACGAATTGAGAACGACGAACAGTATTACCATGTATTTCTGGATGTTGAAGATCACGCAGCTACCGATGCTATGATCAAAACATTAGAAAATTTTGGAGTAATAATAAGAAAAAGATACAATGACGAAATAACAGACTTTAGAGTATATCTTCCATTAGATAATCTAACTAAAGTTGCCGAACTCCCGTTTGTTACCCATATTGAGTATCATGACATTCCTGTTGAATTTGAATTGTACATGTCTAAAAAAATGACAGGTGTAGATTTTGTCAGGAAAATAGACTCTAAATTAAAAGGTTCCGGAGTTAGATTAGCAGTAATTGATAGCGGAATTGATCACCATCATCCCTATCTACCAACCCCGGTCTATGAACTTGATGTCAGAGATGATATAATAAATGGTAATTATGCTGAAGATATGATTGGTCATGGAACGCATGTTATAGGTATAATTGCTAATGATGATAGTGCACCATCAGGCTATGGAGGGGTGGCTCCTGATGTCGAACTGGCAGTTATTAAAGCTACTGGTAAACCTGGCCCTCTAGGTAGTGTAAACCAGCAAATATATGATGCAATAGAATATGCGGTGAATGATGCAAATGCTCAGGTAATATGTATAAGTTGGTGTATTAGGGATAATAATAAATGTATAATAAATTCAGATGGTACTACCAAATGGGAACAGCGGGCTGATTGGGCAGCGAGAAATGGAGCTATTTTTATAAAATCTGCCGGAAATGGAGGTGTGACGATTGATGAAAATGGTAATATTATCAACCGAAATTATAATAGTATCACTTGTCCTGGAACTGCAAAAAATGTGATATCTGTCGGTGCTACTAATCATTGGTTCGCTCAAGAAGATGATGTATCAAGAGATAATACTATATTAGGCACGCAAATTGATGAAGTAGCAGCCTATAGTAGTCGTGGCGATACTGGAGATGATGGGCATGAAAATGGTAGAAATAAACCTGAAGTTGTAGCTCCGGGAGGAGCTTGTGCATTGACTAACGATAATAATGGTGGTGAGACAGCATCAGGTGTTATCATCTCATTAAGTCTGAATTCGCCGGATGGCTATTCCATCGAAGATTACTTCACAATGGATTCGGGATATGAAAAGACACTTTTAGGGATTATTTCACCACTTGGTTCTTCAGGCTCACGAAGTGCTTCATGGACTTTAACTGCAAAGGACACAATCCCGTTAGGGACACCACTGGAATTTCGTATAAGTGCAACTTATTCAAATACTGGTTCAACAAGCGACGCCAGTTTGACGATTGGCGGTTGGAGAGATGAATGGTTTGGTGAAAATTCAGATGGAGGGTCTGCTATTACTACAACTGAATCTCAAGATGCTATTCATCACTGGTTGGATGATATTCCTGTAAAAAACCATATATTGTCCTTAATGGATATTCAAAAGATAATAGCAGCAAGTTTATCATAATGAGAGAGCGTATTATAAGATTCAATTGTAGTAAAAACCTGTAAAAAACCATGGTCATTCAACTCATATAGTACTTAATAAAAATATAAATCCATTGATATCAGTTAAGTAATCCTTATAAACTTCCCCACATTGAGCAAAGAGAATAAATTGGCCTGTCTTGCTTTACAGTTCAGAGATCCTTCTTTTTTATTTGAGGCAGTTATAATAGCAGAGGTAGCAACCTATAACTATGAATCAACTTGCAGTTAGAACAAATTCTATGTGTTATAGTACTCATGGTGTGATCTGATAATTTTAACATAGGCGTAACCATTGGTATTGGCAGTCATATCTCCGGCAGTGATATTAAAAAGTTAGGGGATCACAATAAAGTGGTAGATATAAAATAAAAATTAATTCCGAAATTATTTATAAGTAAAAGCAAATGGAAGTAATCATGATGAAAATATTATCACACAGAATACTAATAGCAGTTGTATGTTTGAGCACACTTTTTTTAGGCTGTATTGAGGAAGAGAATCACAAGACAGAACTTTCAATTGATACTCCCGAAGAAGCAATTGAATATGCAAAAACTGACAATACTACAAAAGAATGGATTGAAGCATATTCAGAGTTAGGTTATAAAATAATTGAAGATGCTAGCGTGGATAACCAGAGTATCTGGCATGTACGATTTGAAGCTGATGTTTATCCTATCTTAGAACAACCGTGTCTTATTATAAAAATACACTCTAACGGGACTATTTTATTTAAAGGTGGAGGAGCAATATGAAAATTAAAGTCATTCTTTACCCATTTTTAATAGGGCTAATACTGTTATCAACTTATACGGCCATAGCAATAGCAGAGCTACCCCAAAATCCCCTTCCTATTCATATGCTCAAAAAAGAAGCAATCGGCCAAGTAAATAAATCAATAAATTTTACGATTGGTCCTGATTCAAAGTTAGGAGAAATACCATGGGATTCCCCATCTTTAAGTAAAGAAGTTATGGTGGCAAGACTTTAGAGGAAAAGATCAACATCGAACCGATTTTAAAGAGGATTGTTGAAAGCGATTTTCAACCTTCGTCTAAAATCGTAAGAATTAAAACTACTGGGAATATATTCAAGGTACCACCTGATGTCGGTGAAACAGTGTTAGTAAAATTATATACTCCAAACAAGCCTACTGAGAATCTATATCATAAGCTTGGAATATTAGGAGCAGGTTCAAGTAGATATTACCAGGGTGATGGTTTTGTAAAAACAAGAATACCAATAACTAACATAACTAGAGTTTCTTCGTTATCAGAAATAACAGATGTAAGGCGAGTGATTAATTTCCCATTAACGACTCAAGAGTACAATATACGAATTGAGAACCGCGAACAGTATTATCATGTTTTTTTGGATGTTGAAGATCACGCAGCTACCGATGCTATGATCAAAACATTAGAGAATTTTGGAATGATAATACAAAAAAGATACAATGACGGAATAACAGACTTTAGAGTCTATCTTCCATTAGATAATCTAACTAAGGTTGCCGAACTCCCGTTTGTTACTCATATAGAGTATCATGACATCCCCGTTGAATTTGAACTGTACATGTCTAAAAAAATGACAGGTGTAGATTTTGTCAGGGAAATAGACTCTGAATTAAGAGGTTCTGGAGTTAGATTAGCAGTAATTGATAGCGGAATTGATCATCACCACCCCTATCTACCAACTCCGGTCTATGAACTTGATGTCAGAGATAAAATGATAAATGGTAATTATGCCGAGGATGAATATGGTCATGGTACACATGTTATAGGGATCATTGCTAATAATGATCGTGCACCATCAGGGTACGAAGGGGTGGCTCCTGAGGTTGAACTGGCTGTTATTAAGGCTACTGGTAAACCTGGCCCTTTAGGTGATGGAAAACAGCAAATATTTGATGCTATAGGCCATGCAGTGAATGATGCACATGCTCAAGTAATAAATATAAATTTGGGTTTGAAAGATGGTGATCAATTAATGTTAAACAAGGATGGTACTACCAAATGGGAACAACAGGTTGACTGGGCAACGAGAAATGGTGCTTTTTTTGTACTCGCTGCCGGAAATTCTGGTCTTGAGCACGGTTATAATAGTATTAGTTGTCCAGGAACTGCAAAAAATGGATTATGTGTCGGTGCTACTAACCATTGGTTTGCTCAAGATGATGATATATCAAGAGATAATACCATGTTCGGCACGCAAATTGATGAAGTAGCAGCCTATAGTAGTCGTGGCGATACTGGAGATGATGGGCATGAAAATGGCAGAGATAAACCTGAAGTTGTCGCTCCCGGAGGTGCCTGTGCATGGACTAAGGATAATAATGGTGATGGATTTAAAGACTATATAGCTGATGGTGTTGTTTCAGCAAGAGGAAAAAAGGATGATCAAAGTGAATTTTTAGAACTTGTTAATGGCGATGGTGTATATAAAAGTAATAATCTATATAGATTAATTGGCACAAGCATGGCAGCACCACATGTAGCAGGTATAGCCGCATTAATCATCGACGCTTACGATTTCGAAAAATCAGAGATGAATGCTGCCAAAGTAAAAGCAATGATCATTGGAAGTGGTATTGATATTGGTGATAATGATTTAATTGCAGGACATGCAGATA
>JAIOQW010000075.1 GCA_021108405.1 Methanosarcinales archaeon | reverse complement strand
AAGGATCTGCTCTCGGCAGTCTCGGGTTAGCTTACAGCGATCTTGGTCAGGTGGACACAGCCATTGAGTATTACGATCAGGCTCTGGTTATTTCTCGTGAGATCGGTGACCGTCGTGGTGAAGTGGTCTGGCTCGGCAGCCTCGGGAACGCTTACGGTTATCTTGGTGAGGTGGAAAAAGCCATTGAATATTACGTTCAGGGGTTGACAATAGGCAAAAATATAAAAGACCACGGATAATTGATTTTTGCGAAAAGAATCTTGAATCAATCAAGAACCTTCAATAATATAAAGAGAAAGTGGAGGACTAATAATGAGTGAAGAACAAGAATCTGATAAAAAAGTTAATGGTGGGCCTGGAATAACCACAGGTGGCAATGTAACCTTTGGTGATGTGAGCGGTCAGGTTGCAATAGGTGAAAATATTAAAATTCGATCTATAGAGCAAACTGATCTCGAAGAACTCAGGAAGAGTCTTCTTGCCTTCCAGGAACAAGTCGCTCATCTTGGCCTTTCCCCTAATTTTCAAAATGTTGTCAATGGTGCTATAAGCGCTGCCGTTATTGAAGCTGATGAGTATAAACCTGCACTTTCAAAAATAAAAGAGGCATTTGAAAGTGCCCTCAATACCATTAGAAAAGCAGGAAAGACCATACAAGAAACCTCAGAACTTTACGAGCCAGCAACAAAGATTGCACAATTGATTGGTGTAAGTCTTCCCCCTCTACTCTGAAAGACTGAAAGGTTTTAAAATGCCCCGTGCATGGCATGGTATGCGATGCCGCTGTTTCCGAGCACCGTAATGTTTTAATGTAAAAGTTAACCTTTGGAAAAGTGGGGAATATGAGACTGCCATTGACACCATTGACACTCTCTCCCCTCCGCAGTTCTGGAGGATATCATGCTGATCCTTTAGCTCTCCTTCTCATTTCCTGGCATGCTCTGTTCTTGGCCAGCTCCTCCAAGAATATATCAAATTATAAGTTGTAAAAGCTGATTCTTGTAGTTCTAAAAAGGCATATGGGAGGATCTCAAGGGTAGATGTGCTAAAAAGAAAAGGCAGATGCTGGCCAGAACCTGCAGGAGCCTATGCTTACACGACTACCAGTTACTACACAGCCAGAACTGACCAAAACCAAAGATACTGCGATCAGGGGGAGAGAAAAGGAGCGTTTTTTTAAAACACATATCTCCATGTCGGACATTAGTACACCTTTTCCGACATGGAGATAGCAGCATGGGCATAAGGTTTTTATAAATATAGCAACTTTTTTGTCATCTCTATGAGGACCTGAACATCTCCCGAGAGATTCGAATCAATAAATTTGTAAAACAGAAAACTAGTAAATTTGTAAAACTATTTTTTTTGTTTATCGATTTAATTGTAAAACTAGACTAAAATGTCAATTATTCAACAGAACCATAGTGTGCGGGTTGTCTTAGTGATTTTATATAATGCAGGAATATGTTATTTTTGCAACTACAAACCCTTCATTTAACACAAAAAAATGTATTTATAAGCATAGACTTATAATAATAGTATAAAATTCAAGCCAAAAGATAACGAAATTTGAGATTTCGCCCGGTCCTCGTCACCCAGCAATAAATCACAGGGCATCCACGTGCAGCTGGTATAGTTTATTCTGCTTTAATTATTAATTTATTTACGATACGGGCTATTATCATCTCTCTGTTGGTAAAACCCTTAAATTTCATATCTTTATCTACTACTGCTATATCTGTAATCCCTCTTTCTTCCATGATTCTAAGTACTTCCTTGCTAGACCAATAATTGAAAACATAATCTTTTTTACACCCTGGAATTTCATCAAGATTCCATTCATTTATGTTATCTATTATCCAATTTCTTTCGTAAATGCTTTGCTTACAATTTTCCGTCTTTACAATGAATTCATCGGTTCTACCATCATCGATTTCTAGATTTGCCTTGGTTTTTTCATCATTAAGTCTTATTAAAAGAACATTTATTTCATTAGTTAATCTTATGGTATTACCGCCATCGATTTTCCCTATTTTTGCTGTTTTTACCCAATCAATACCAAATTTCATTATTAGAAATTCTATTAGTCTTCGGTCATCGTTTCCTGGGATTTTATCCCATCTAAACAAATACCCTTGCTCAGCAGACATCAACTGAGCTAGTAAGGTTCTTGCAAGTATATAACCGTTAAATACTTCATTTTCTTCAAATAAGACATATCTGAAAAAGTCAAATTTCGTTAATTCTTCCAAATATTCTTTTGAAGCATTGTATTTATAATGTCCTATATATTCTTTTTTCATTTTAAGAGTGGATCGTGGATTCTCCACAAATTCTGGCAAAATGCAATTTTTTAAATTTTCCCTATTCCACTTTACAATTGCTTCCTCATCAAAATATGGGACTTCGTCTTCTCCAAAAAGAACCTTCTCTTCTGAAGCTTTGTAAAATCTGATTGCGAATCCTCCTCCTCCCATCTCTGAAATTTTATCACTAATTATTAAATAAATTAAAAATGGAAGTATTGCCAGAAATATTATTGAAGCATCTATTGTTTCAGCTATTAAAATTTTATTTTTAATATCAATAAGAACAAACAAAAGAATTACTATTACTATTGTAACCAATATTGTCGTCCCTAAAGGAGTTTTTATTGCTTCTTTTATTCTTTCGTTTTTGGTTTTATTCACTCACTCTATTTCCCCTTATATTTCTTATTTTTATCTGGTTTTAAGTCACTAAATCCCTAAACATCACATTCAAATATGTATGCATTTTGATTCGTATTTTGACCCCGGTGCACCTGAACACTCACAAATCTTTGTTAAGGGATGTTGCCATAACACACCAACGCCATCATTTGGATGAATGGCTAATAATATAGTAAATCTGTTGTTGAACTTAAGGGCTTCTACTTTGATTGTTCTGAATCCCGCAAATGCTGCTATCCATCATCTACCAGTTCCTCAAAGATCAGGCTATCTTCCGGATCTCCCAGTTCAGTTCTTCAGTTATTCAATCACTTCACTTTTGATGCAAAAGGTGAAGTGAGAAAACAAGGAAAATATCCGGCCAGATCTGACCAGGAGAAGGAATAACATAACCAGGGAGGCAGGACAAAGATATGGTTTTTCAAGGACTGCCTCCAACCATATTAGGGATTGGATTGGTATTACTCAAAGTAAAAGTAAATATAAAAGTAAATCCCTTGTTTGATTGGAGATTGATTGATAATGGGTACTCGCTTTTCCAATAATAAGGATAATACGACGACAAAAGGCGGTACGGGTATAACTGCCGGTGGCGATGTTTATTTTGGTGATGTGAGCGGTCAGGTTGCGATAGGAAAATTCATCAATCAGTTCAAGATTGAAAAACCGTCAGGTGAAGCATTAAAAGAGTTGATAACTTTTCTCGATCAAAGAAGGGAAGATGCATTTAACAAACAAATTTTTACCAGCTACTCTCATTCAACCCTTCCAGATTATCCCTCTAAGCTCAAGGAGTTTGTAACTGCCAATAGAGTTGAAGAAATAACGAACTCTCTGATATATCTTCAAGAAGATCACCGGCTCCTCCTCGTCAGCGGTGTAGGAGGTGTGGGCAAGACAACACTGGCCCGTGCTCTTGTTGAAACAAGGCCGGCTAATGTTCCGCCTCCCTTCTGGTTTGATTTCAGTAAGAAAATGGATGCTACCCTGGGCGATATCCTTGAAAAGCTTGCAAGCTATCTGAACATGCCAGATATTGTACGTTTCAAAGACGAAGCAAGAGAGGCTGGCCAGGATGACATCAATAGATTAACAGATGAATTACACAAACGAGATGAAATCTGGCTTGTTTTCGATAACCTTGAGACAATACTGGATGACAGGCATTTCCATGATGAGGGTATTGATAAGCTGTTTACTTCTCTTCGTGGGAGTACGGATAATGCAAAGATCATTGTCACAAGCAGGGTTATACCAGAATTGAAGAATGGAAATGAGCTTATTAATGTATTAGAAAAGAAAAAGGAACTTGAGGGTCTCTCAATCCCTCATGCTGTGTATTATCTGCAGAAAAACGGATTTGGTAGTGAGGATCAGAAAGTACTTGAAAAGATAGCTGAAGATGTGGACGGGCATCCATTCGCACTTGAGCTGCTCGTAGGGATAGCAAACGATATGGGAGTAGGGATTGCACTGAATGAGATAGAACTGTATAGAAAACAGAAGCTCACGAAAATTAAAATTCATAAAAAATTATTTGATAAGCTCGCTGGGGCTGAAAAGGAACTTCTCGAGCGGATTTCTGTTTTCAGAAAACCAGAATCGATCAGTGCATTGAAGATAATGTTCAAGAACGGGACATCTGTTGAAGATGTGCTAAAACTTAAAAGGAAATCTCTACTTAGGACCAATGAAAAAGATAATTTCTGGCTTCATCCGCTGGTTCAGGAGTTTGCATATGATGATCTGGAAAATAAGATTGAAGCACACAACCGTGCTTCCCGGTACTACCTCTCTCTTTCCTTACCAGAACCAAGAATGAAAAAAGAAGATGTCCAGTCCTTGATCGAAGCACACTACCATGCCTGCCTGGCTCAAGAGTACGATACAGCCGCAGACATTTTGTTTGACTATAATCTCCATGAAGATCTGGATCGGTGGGGTCACTCAAGAACACTGATCGAGATTTACTCAGGCCTGCTATCAAAAGACCCGTTCAAAGAAAAACCCGTGCTGACCAGTATAGGAACACACGGTTCTGTTCTCGGCAACCTCGGATCAGCTTACAGCGATCTTGGTCAGGTAGATAAAGCCATTGAGTATCACGAGCAAGCGCTGGTGATTGCACGTGAGATCGGTGACCGTCGTGGTGAAGGGAGCAGACTCGGCAACCTCGGGTCAGCTTACTATCATCTTGGTCAGGTGGAAAAAGCCATTGAGTATTACGAGCAGGCGCTGGTGATTGCACGTGAGATCGGTGACCGTCGTGGTGAAGGAGCTGATCTCGGCAACCTCGGGTCAGCTTACTATCAGCTTGGTCAGGTGGATAAAGATATTGAGTATCACGAGCAGGCGCTGGTTATTTTTCGTGAGATCGGTGACCGTCATGGTGAAGGTAATGAGCTCGGCAACCTTGGGTTAGCTTACTATCAGCTAGGCCAGGTGGATAAAGCTATTGAGTATTACGAGCAGGCGCTGGTGATTGCACGTGAGATCGGTGACCGTCGTGGTGAAGGAGCTGATCTCGGCAACCTCGGGTCAGCTTACTATCAGCTTGGTCAGGTGGATAAAGATATTGAGTATCACGAGCAGGCGCTGGTTATTTTTCGTGAGATCGGTGACCGTCATGGTGAAGGTAATGAGCTCGGCAACCTTGGGTTAGCTTACTATCAGCTAGGCCAGGTGGATAAAGCTATTGAGTATTACGAGCAGGCGCGGGTGATTACACGTGAGATCGGTAACCGTCGTGGTGAAGGGAACTGGATCGGCAACCTCGGGTCAGCTTACTATCAGCTTGGTCAGGTGGAGAAAGCTATTGAGTATTACGAGCAGGCGCTGGTTATTTTTCATGAGATCGGTAACCGTCGTAATGAAAGGAACTGGATCGGCAACCTCGGGTCAGCTTACTATCATCTTGGTCAGGTGGAGAAAGCTATTGAGTATTACGAGCAGGCGCTTATAATAGGGAAAGAAATAAAAGATCCAAGGATAATTAATTTTTGCGAGAAGAATCTTGAATCAATCAACATGGATTTTCACCCGCTTAATTAGCGTAAGACAAATATAAAATCGGGTTAAGCCGTCTACTGATTTCTACCGCAATTTCTATCAATCTTTTACTTGATTTTGTTATACAAATATGATGGTGTTTCTATCTTTAGGGTATCACCAGTATTTCTACGTACACGCACGCTAAGGAATTAGAGCCTCACCAAATCTCTATTGAGCTAAAATTTTCCATACAAAAAACGTTACTCCATTCAATCGGGCTGATATGCGTGGATTGAAGAAACTGTCAACAACGCAAAGGAAGTTGAAGACAGAAAACTTGACAAAAAACGGAATGCCTAACCCCTTAGCGTGCGTGTACGTAGAAATACTGGTGATACCCTGTTTAGCCCCCATCACAAGAGCTACAATAAATGATGCAACAGTGGAATTAGCAAATTTGCTCCGGCAATATTGTGGTGGTGAGATCGTTTATAAATATTTAAATCCTGAAAATCAAATAATTGAAATTTGAAAATGATGTTTTTACATCGTTTTTTTCTTTTTTTTTAACCCATCTTCGGAGACCTTCAACTTAAAACTCCTTTTGAATCTTCCTCCAATTTCTGAACGGGGCAAATTTCTTATCCATATGTATAACTCACCGTTCATTTTTAATGTATATTTGAATTTCATAAGCAGCAAAGCGTAATCAATATCGATGAAATGATTAGCCTTCTTGAACAGAAAATCGTATTGCAACGACCGAAAGTAACCGAAGAAGTGCTAGCTTAAAAATTCATGCTTTACCTTTTCGGGGGTTTGCTCAAAAATACCCATGTTCCGGCTAATCACCACCGCTGTAGATCAGTAGCCAGGCAAAGAGCAGCCAGTCTTACCACACCCCTGCCATTAGCTTCCTGGCCGTGTTGGATATCCCCCTGCCCAACTGTAACACCGATCGGTGACCAGATGTAGTACAGCCCTGCTTGCCCATCAAGATCCAAGAGATAGATCAAGGGAGCAACTCTTCAAATATCTTTCTCAACGTCAAACACTAACAAACCTTTCCCGACATGGAGATAACATTATATAGCTGCTGTTTTCGTTGCAAATTGTAAAATAATAAATCCCGGAAGATATCCAGCTGGAACCAGGGCAATGAGATAGTAATCCATTTTGTAGTGCCACCAGCGTATTACATTTATTCACTTATGATGCTAACCCTATCCAAAAACAGAATCAACAATTTCTAATTTATACTCAAAAGGCGATTCTTCCCCATACTTTTCATGGACCTGGAGAGTATGACCCATTATCTCCTTTATCACCTGGATGTCAATTTGCTTTTCCCTGATCATCCAGAACCTGACCTGAGATCTGAAAAAATGCCTGCAATCATGTGGGGACCACGGGATGTTAAGGTGCTGATCAAATATCGTATTGATGTTGCGAGGCGTTAGTGGCAGCTGCATATTTGTGCTACGCATCCGATTTATTACAAACGGGCCTGGACATGTATCCAAATAAGCTTTCAAGAGCGGGTACAAACTTGAATTAACAGGCACTTCACGGCTCCTCATTTCATAATTAGAACCTTTTTTTACCTTTTTAGCCTTCTCAATCCATAGACCACGTGTGTGGTGCAGGTCAAGATTAATTCGCAGTGCATATGCCAACTCTTCCCTGGCAATCCCGCACTCAGAAAGTAGCCGTATAATGATTGTCCCCCTGATATCACCAGATATCCTGGACAGCTCTTTTTTGTATTGCTCCCAAGTAGGTACAAACCGTGACATTTGTTTAACTCCCTGTGTTAAGCATAAAATAATATATGAATATTCCAGTATAATATTATATCAGTAAAATTATTTACAGGTTTATAGGCAAAATCGCTTCTCTTTTTTCTACTATTTCCTTTACTTTGTCTCCATGCATAGCCCACGCTGCTTTGATACACCAGCGGATAGCTTCTGAGGTGTTATCTGTAACAAGCATCTTTTTAATCAGGTCTATCTGTTCAGCTTCCTCATCTGTTAGTTTAGCTGCTTTAGTTGTTGTGCTTACTTTTTTTGGCTCTGGTGATTTACCAAGTAAAGCGTCTATATTATCAGTTTTTTTAAGGCTGGTTTCTCCTAATGCCATTTGAATTACCTCCATAGATCCAATAATTCAGATGTAAGATCTGTGTATGCTTTGGCTCCTGTTGACATATCTGCATAATCAAAAATGGTCTGTTTGTGGCTTGGTGCTTCTGCCAGCTTGACATTTCTTGGAATGGTTGTGTTAAGTACCATGTCTCCAAATATTTCGTTCACTTTTTCCTTGACATCTTTTGCAAGGTTTGTTCTTTCATCATGCATTGTCAGCAAAAATGCGCTGACTCTTAATTTTGGGTTTAGCTCTTCTTTGATCTGTGAGACTACATTCATGAGCAGCTCGACTCCTTCCAGTGCATAGAACTCGTGAACCGGTACAATCACTTCATCTGCGGCAACAAGTGTGTTTATTGAGATCATTCCGAGTGCAGGCGGTGTATCGAAAATAATAAAATCATATTCCTGCTTTACCTGGTCATCCAGGGATCTCCTGAGTATTAATTCACGTCCGATCTTTGATAGGAATTCTGATTCGATTGCTGCAAAGCTCAGCAGGGACGGGACAATATCCAGTCCATCCATAACAGATGTACAGATAGCGTCATTTAGTTTTGTCCCGTAGAACACATCTTTTATTGTGAACTCTGGCTGGTATCCAGGCGGCAGCAGGTTGATTGTTGCATTTGCCTGCGGGTCTGTATCGATTAGCAGTACTTTTTTACCGGCAAGCACCAGGCCTGCGGATAAATTAACTGCAGTCGTGGTTTTACCCACACCACCTTTCTGGTTGCTGATGCTGATTATTTTAGTCATTGTTGTATCCTTTTGTTATAGGTTTTAACGATATACTAGTATATATGTATATCTAATAAATTGGAATATTGATATATTCAATAATCACTTTGATAAGTAAAATCGTTAATTGGTAAACCAGCTAAATTGTAATAACTATTCAATAGAACAGTTTCCATGTGAAATGGGGGGCGTCTTACATCCACATGGAAAAAATAAACGGCTGATTTGATTCATATCACCTTGCCCGGACCAGAGACTTGCAGGGAGACATTCTGGCCATCCAGACAGAGCTGTGGAAGTAGTCTTATGACCGTGCTGCAGCTAAAGAGCGAAGAGATAATTTACCTGGTCGCGGGAGATTTTAATGTTGAAGGTCTCGTGCACCCCGACCGAAAAATCATCTGAGGGGATGAACAGAGGTCAGGATGCAGTCTCATGTATGTATCAAGCGGGATTAAACTTTTTCCCAATGATGATGTACTTGTGTATATGGATATCTGATAAATTGGTATATTGATATATTCATAATCATTTGAATCAGTAAAATTGTTAATTAGGAAATCAGTAAATCTATGATAACTATTCAATATAACAGTCTCGATGTGGATTGAGGGGAGGCCTTAAATTCACATGGAAAAAACAAACGGCTTATCTGATTCATACCCCATTGCCCGGGCCTGAGGAGATATCCTTATCATCCAGGTCCTGAGGGATTGTTAAGGCCTTCTCCAGAACAGCTGCATTAGAGAGTATCACTTTTTTGGGAAGATATCCCCCCGGGCTGCAGCGGTAGCCAGAGAAGGTCTTCCTGGATGATTTGCCCGGGTGCTGTTGCACAGGCCTGGATCACCAGGACGATCTACCTGGTCCCTTGGAAAGGATCGCTTCCAGAGCTACAGGGAAGAAAAACATGTATATCATAATAGATCAGAGTTACCTACTGCAGTGAGAATATTAGATAGATCAAGGGGGATTTAGATATGAATCTAAGAACAATTAAAAATAAGATCACAGGAAGGACCATCTCATGTCTATTAGTTATAGCAGCGATTATACTATTTTCAGGTTGCATTGAAGATACTATAAACAATGTGTCATTATATCCAACCTCAACTGCTACCGGGACAGCTACACCAACTCCGGAAATAACGCCAACACCCATTCCCACAATTACACCTGTACCTAATCCCAATGAAACAGTAACCCTGATTTCAGATAATACAGTTAAAATAGCAGCTTTCAACATCCAGGTATTCGGCATTACCAAGGCATCAAAACCAGACGTCATGGATACACTTGCTAAAATAGTGCGTACCTATGATGTGGTTGCAGTACAGGAAATCCGGGACCAATCACAAACATCTCTCCCCCTTTTGGTCACGTATGTGAACGAAAATAGTTCACAGTATGATTTTGTAGTAAGTGAACGACTCGGTAGAACGAGCAGCAAGGAACAATACGCATACATCTACAATACTCAGACAATTGAACTGACCGGCACTCCACACACATACCCTGAACCCACCGGCACAGACCCGTTCCATAGACAGCCTTACATCACATCTTTCAGAACACTTAACGGTAACTTTGATGCAGTGCTTATTACAATCCACGCAGATCCGGACGAAGCTACTGAAGAAATTAACACATTGGATGATGTTGTTGAATACGCACAGGGCGTGTATCCTGGGGAACAGGATTTCATTGTAATGGGGGATCTCAATGCTGACGGATCATACTTCAATGAGGACTCTGCCTCTGATATGAGTAGCACTGAATATGCCTGGATCATTGATAACAACCAGGACACTACAACAAAATCAACCAATTACACATACGACCGCATTATACTCACAGATACATCCGATTATGCAGGTGATTGCGGGGTGTTCAGGTTCGACACTGAATATGGGCTGAACTACGATGAAACGGTTGCTGTATCAGACCATTATCCGGTTTATGCTGTGTTCTGGATTGATCGGGACGATGATAACACTTCAGCTTCAACATATGTACCTGCAGACAATGAGTCCAATCAAACCATATCCTCTACAGTACAGATCACTGACCTTTCTCTTGGTGAGGAGTGGGTGAAGATTACGAATACTGGAACTTCTTCTATCTCATTGACTGGATGGGAACTCAAAGATGAGGGAGACAAATTCACATATACATTCCCATCATTTTCCTTAGAGTCCGGATCAACAGTGACAGTTCATACTGAACAAGGAACGAATACTGCAACTGAACTATACTGGGGAAGTGGCAGGCCTATCTGGAACAATGATGGCGATACTGCGAGATTGTATGATATCAATGGAAATTTGGTAGACCAAAGAGAGGGATAAAATAAAAAACGTGATCTATCAGAGTAATGACATCTAAAGGATCTTTGCGTATGAAAATATCGGATAAGGCTGTGGAATTGAACTCAAAAACAGATGCTGGACTTGAGTTAATTTCTGCACTTGGTGATATAGAATTGAAACCATTTGAAATACGGGATTTGCTTTACAATTTGATTTCAAAAGACTACAGAACAATCGACGAGATCCTTGATACCGCTGAAAAAGAGAAGCTTTTGCAACGAACTGAAAAAACCTATTTAATAACTCCGGAAGCATCAAATCTGGAGTTTGAAAAACCCAAGATCGTAAAGCAGGTGGAGAGGGACAATTGTAGATTTTGTAGAAGAAAACTGTTACAGGGTATTATGTGGTATTCAAATCGCATACCTATGGACCCTACGGCTCATCATGCATTCGAAAAATATACCTTGATCATTTATTGTGAAAACGAACAGATGAGATGGTGAATTTAACAAATTTGGTTTTAACTGTTTTTTATCCCGGGAGTTAAGAATTTTAATTGAAAGTAAAAAAAGGATGATATATTGAACCAAAACAACACACAGCTATATGTTTTAGCATTTATTTTTTATTTCATTGGAGATCTAACGACAACGTATATTGCTATAAATAATGGAATGCCAGAAAAAGGCTTAATCCAGATACTCGAAAGCCATACTTTCACTACCATGATAGTTGTAAAAACAATTTTTTTTACGGTATTGTACTTTTTGATTGTGTTTTTTGAGAAAAGAAATAATAATTATTTATGTGGAGCCATTCTTGGACTTATTATTGGAATGGGGATTACAGTGACCTGGATAAATGCTTTAACTATTTTGGAGTATCTAAAATAGGGCACAAAACAGAGGCGGTTCGGGCTTACCTGTACATTTAGGTCCTGGTCATGGCAAGCCGGGTAGATACTCGTCGCTGCAGTTCAGAAAGAGATTTTTGCCTGTGCGGTTCTGGCAGCATATCATCCAGGAAGGCCTTTTCTGACCACTGCTTCCAGTATCTCTGTAGGGATGTATTGCAGAGCTGCAGGCCTTGAATCTAATCTGAATAAATCTATTTGCCCTGCTGGTTTAATCGTTGCTGCTGCAACTCTGAAGATATTCTGGATCTGCCAAACCGGGTCTTGAACTGGCAAGTTCTGCAGTCTGCAGGGATCTACCGGCTTTGCAGCAGTTTTTTTTATATTCATAATTATACCCCGCAGCTCTGCTGCGGTTGGGACAAACCGAGTAATAACTTTTAACCAGAGTACATATTACTATACATGACTGAGTTAAAACATGCATGCCACTGTGTTTATGCAATAGGTGAAACTTTTAGATTTCGAATAAAAACTGAGTTGTTAAGCGACGGCACGTCATGCCCCGCAGCTCTGCTGCGGTTGGGTGTGCCGTCGCAACGTTTGACTCCAGTTTTACTTTCCTCTTTTGATCAATCTAATCTGACCTATACCTTCAAATATTGTTCCATCGGTAAGTTCGCCTGCTATTACTAATTCAATTTCTTCATCGATTCCTGTTCCATCGTCAATTATATCTATTTTACCAAAATAATCAACTACAACAGTCCTGTTGAATTTGACCATCAAATCAGAAGTACCATTACCATTGTAGTCTCCGATTGTCGCTGGAGCACTTAGATCTACTGAGGTAATAATATCTCCAGAACTATTAGTCAAATTGATTGTTGGTACATTGATGTTGCTAACATCATGGCCTTCTGGAAGTTCTACATAAGTAGTAATCCATTCACCATTGCTTTTCAAGTTTAGGGTTTCTGGCTCTATTCTGATTGTGGCTGGTATGATTTGAATTATAGCAGTCTTTGTCGACTCAATGAGGTATGGCTGATCTGGAATTTCGCTAATTGTAACATCTTCTGCTAAAACAATGGTTGTATCACCTGCTGAGACCTTAAGGGTGTATGTGTCTGTAGGTTCCGCATCGGTTTCTGGAATTACTGTTATTTGGTAATCTCCTGTTTTTCGATCTGGAATTAATACTATGTCGTCGGAATCACCGTCTCCATTTATATCAGAAATTTTATAACTAGCTTTAGGAATTTCATTTAATTGTTCATTAATAGTAAGACCTTGTGGATCTATTACAAGAAGGTCTACAGGGCAAAAAGCACTTATTGTCATTTCTGTTGATTCAATATCATCTATAATAGATCTTTTTACAGTAGGCTCTCCTATTGCTTGGAAAATAGTATGATTGAGATCATCTGCACTAAAAGCATACTCATATCCTTCTGGTTCTTGAATTTCTAATGTTTTTTCATAAACCCAACCTGTTTCACTGTTTCCTTCCACAAAAGACATTGAATATGAATCTTGTTTAGAAGTATCCCCATAGAGATGCAACGTTACATTAGTTGGTTGATTACTTTCTCTATCGAAAAGCCGTACTCTGAATATAAAATGATTATCAACTACTTCCACACCATCTAACTCATACCCTTGCTCACCAGACCATTGAACAATGGGAAGACCATAAGCCCTAAATATGGGATGAAAATCCGATCCTGTAACTTGACCAAGATAGTTCAAGAAACCTCCCCATGTATGGTTCTGGTGATAATTCCTTAGTGGATAGGTTTCGCTTTGTATAGCGCTAAATGCATTTGATAATGCTATCCATCCATATATATCAACAATCTCAGTTTTGAATATATGTGCTAAAATTTGGGTAAGGTAGATGTTTTCTTTCATTCCGTCCTCACCAGTATCATGATTTAAATAGTACTCAGTAGTTTCAGAGAATTTCTGATAATTTCTATTCGTCCTTAATTCTCCATTTATTTCTTTTTCAGTATATTCATTGCAAGCAGCTCGCAAAGCTGTTTCTCCACCAATCATCAATCCTAGAGTTTCATAAAAGCCAACAGAGACTTCTCCTTTAAGTCCAAGATCATTGGCGAAACAATGAGCCATTTCTTCATAATAACCGACCATATGAGGGACTTGATGATCATTCCATTCAGGAAAATTATCTTCAAGATTAATGTAACTGTATCTAATTGTTCCCTCTGCGTAAGTTCCTCCCTCAAAGTATGAACTTCCAAGTGGATAATGCTCAATCGAAAACTTTACTGGCATATCATGTCCTCCAAAAATACTGGTAAGGTTTGCATAACCAACTTTAAGGTATTGGAAGATTACTCTAGAATGCTCCTCATACCTTTTGGGTACCCACATTTGTATGTTTGAATTCTCTAAAAGTAAACCTTCTTCCCCTATGCGGTCTTCATATTCTTCTAAAGATTTTACACCTTCTGGTGCAGGCGGTTTACTTACTTTAAAAGCACCTTCAATATTTTTCGAATCACCATATTTCGGTTTAATCATTAGTTTTGTACTAGGATTGTATCCGTTCCAAATAGCTGTACTAGCATTATAACTGCCGTACGGTGCATCTAAAGGTAGATTCCAATTAAAAGTTAGTATCTGCTCGCCGTTTGGATTAAGTGTATCAGTCTTTTGAGGGGGCACGTCATACCATGTTCCATCAGGTTTCTGATAACTAAGGCCTACCCAATAAGGTCTCGTGCTTGTTCCTGTATTTTTTACAGTGACTAACGAAGATGCAGGACTTCCAGGATTCAAGTAGCCACTTGGTGGATTAAAAGAATCTATTGATACCGCATCAATTGGTAACGCATTAGCATTATATTGAACCCAATCTATTCTTAATTTAGCATCCTCTGAAGGAGGATTTTTAGCATCAGGAATATCTTCAGGAGTCCAATCGTTTGTATGCCATACATTAAACATTAACTTTGCTGGATGTTGTGGAATATGTGATTGATCTTGGAATTTCCAGAGATCAATCGTCTCACCTTCGGTATTGATTATAAAGAAAGTAACCGAGTCTGGTTTCCAATCGAAACCATATTCATAATAATTTGATGTGGCATCATAGCCTTCAATAATTTTGGATTGGTCAGTTTCCCTGTCTTCTAAGTCATATGTATTCTCTTTACCAGGTGGTGTTTGTCTTATCTCACCTGTTGTCAAATTAACAGTTCGTGTAGTCTTACTGAATCCAACATTTTCTTGTTGAAATGTCCAGATAGTCATCAATACCGTGTAAGGATCTGCTCCAAATATTTCAAAGTCGATTTCGCTACGATCAGTAAATTCATTTCCTTTTTTCCAGAAAGTGAAGAAACCTGTTACGACACCTTCATCTTTTTTACTCGATGCCGCTTTTATTCTGGCTTTGTACCACCCATAACTTACAAACTGATTTGATTCAATGTTTGTACCATTTTCTGGCCCTGCAATAGAAGCTGCATCTTCACATGTTTCTTTGCCAGGAAAAACAAGTTCTAAAACTTTATTATCAGGGGCTGCTTGGTCATCCGAAACTGCTGCATTAGTTTTATCTAAAAAACGATCTTTATAAGGATTATTTGACCAATTAATCCATTTTGATAAATCCGTATCAAACGAATCTATTATGGGGAGATATTGAACATTAAAAGCATCTTCAATATTCTTCTGTTCATATTTGGGAGCTAGCATCAAATTTGCGTTTGAATCATAATCATCCCAGATAGCTGTACTTGCATTATAAGTCCCGGGTGGAGCATCAGAATCTAGAGTCAAGTCAAAAGTTAATATCTGCTCGCTGTTTGGAGTAAGTGTATTAGTCTTTTGAGGGGGCACGTCATACCATGTTCCATCAGATTTCTGATAACTAAGGCCTACCCAATAAGGTCTTGTGCTCGTTCCTGTATTTTTTACAGTGACTAATGAAGATGTAGGACTTCCAGGATTCAGAGTACCACTTTGTGGACTAAAGGAACTTATGGAAGCTTCCTGAGCACTGGAGCCTTCAAAGACATAGACCTTTTTGTCAGCACGTGAGGTAGCAATGATCTCAAGTTTACCATCTCCATCCTGATCTCCAGTTGCTACTCGGTAAATATGCCCACTCATAACACTCCCGCTGTTCCAGACCTCTTGATAAGTGTTATCGCCGGTATTCTCAAATAGATAGGCTTTTCCATCTCCACATGGAACGATCATCTCTCCATTTCCATCATTGTCCTGATCTCCAGTAGCTATCACGTCTATGAAACCATCCATAGTACCACTATTCCACACACTTGTGTAGGTGTTCACACCCGTAACCCCAGTGTGCTCAAAGACATGAACTACTCCATTCTCACCGCCGGCAATTATTTCGCTCTTCCCGTCCCCGTCTTGATCTCCTATAATTGCACGTATCTCTCGATTAAAGGTGCCTAAGCTCGAAACCAGCTCATAGGAGTTGTCGCCGTTACATTCAAAGACATGAACCTGTGAGTCAAGGTCTCCAGACCCAACAACAATCTCCTTTTTGCCATCTCCATCGGTGTCGCCTACTGCTCCCTCAAGAACAGTATCCCAAAGAGCACTTCCGCTATTCCAGACCTCCTGATAGGTATTATCTCCTGTATTTTCATAGACACGGATTTTACGATCTCCACACTGGTAGTCTGTTCCAATAATTATCTCGCGTTTCCCATCATTGTCAGCATCTTCGCCTAAGAAGAGCCCAGAAGGCTCAATGCCACTGAGATCGACTCCACTGTTCCAGACCTCTTGATATGTATTATCCCCATTATTCTCAAAGACATGGATCTTGCCATTGTACGGTCTCGTCCCCGAAGATTCTACTGCAATGATCTCCAACTTTCCGTCACTGTCCTGGTCGCCTATCTCCATATAACAGAGGGGCATAGTGAACGTAGTCCCACTATTCCAGACAAGTTGATAAGAATCATCGCCCGCGTTTTCAAAGACATATATTTTTGCACCGTCACTCGTAGGGTGATCTGAAACAATAATATCGGGGTTGCCATCACCATCTGTGTCTCCAACTGCTACGTCAAAGGCGGGGTTAGAGATAATAACTCCACTATCCCAGACTTTCTCATAAGACTGCGATTCAGATGCTGAACTCACCATCACCGTCCCTACGAACATTATCATCATCGCAAACGTAATTGCTGCTTTTTTCATTTTGTCGTTACCTCCTGTCGGTTTTAATCCATCGTTCTTCAGTCTTTGTCTTAAGCCCCAGCCATTCCACCGCCGGACTACAAGTCCGAGCCATCCTCAACCTTGCATTGAATGTCCATACTTGCGATATTACACGAGTCACTACCCAGGACTTAAGTCCAAGGCCTGTTAATGATACTCCCCCCCTGCTTTTCGGTCTTATCCGGCAATATCCCTTTTAACAACTTCTCAGGTTACATGGCAATCTGTGGTAAGATTGATATAAAGCATAATATTATGAAAACGGTTGTGTAACTTAAATGCATCTATTTTGATTGGCAGGCATTCTATGTAATGTTGCAGTTGAAACAAAGGGTAATGTTCGCACCCCATCCCACGGCAATTAAAGGGCAATTAAGGCATATGGAATAGGAAATAGAGTATATCGCTTTGGCCCTATGCGTTTATTGTGTTACTTTACTATTAAATCACGGTTATACATGCTGATTTTGTTTTTATACGCACAGGTTTATAATAATATATCACACCTTTTCGATAATGCCACTGGGAATTCCACCGTAAACAGCCAGAAAACACCTCTATAGCACCGTACAGTCATGTTGGCGCCGTGTTTACTCTGAAAGGTATAGTAAGTATGCCTTGCAGGCTGTCCCAAAACCAAAAGCATGTGTACAAATTTAAAGAATTCTACTTTGATTGTTCTGAATCGGGCAATTGCTGCTATCCACCTGCACAACCCACCGTAATGTTTTAATGTAAAACTGTACCTTTTTGATGTGTTACAGGTCTGTTTATACCAGGTAATGGAAGCAAAATTTACTGAAAAGGTTAAGTTTTAATAAAACTATACCGTCACATTATGCCTGAACCGATATTCATAACCTCTGATAAAGGTCACAAAGTAAGGGTGCTGTCACCTTTTGATTATGACAAGATTGTCTCCAACATTGATAAGGATTATCTCAGGACTATTTTTAATGTGTGCTTCTGGTCTGGGATGCGGTATGTTGAAGTGCAGCGGTTCTATGATCATTCTGAGTGGTGGCTGCGGGAACGAAATACGATACACTTACCCAGGGAGGCACAAAAAAAGGTTAAACGGGTGGCACCTGAGAGGTATATCCATCCGATCCCGCCGCAGCTGGTGAGTGAGCTGCCGTATTTTTTTAAGAATAAGAAGCCATCAGCAGTAAAAGTCTGGAATGAAAATCTGAAACGTTGGGCTGGTAAGGCAGATTTAGAGAATGAAGGGATCGTGCCTAAGACCACACGAAAATCAATTGAATCCTGGATGTATGTGGCAGGGTTACCCATGAATTTCATTTGTCTCAGGCAGGGACATGATTCGTTTACAAGTATGAATCACTACCAGGCATTGCCGTTTACTGAAGCTGAAAAAGCGGAAATTAAAAGACGGCTAGCCGGATGGGTTTAATGAAGGTAGATTATGTCTTGACCAGGACATTAAGGATCAACCAGGTCAGGATATTTTCCGGAGCTGCAAGGGGGGCTTGCAGACAATGGTGGATAGAGGCATTTACTGGATCCAGAAATTGAAAAAACGATTCAAAAGGAGTCTTAAGTTGAAGGTCGCGTTTATTATACCCCCACTCCTTTATATTAGCGGAAACAGAACAATGTCCTATTTTTGGCAAAGTCGAAAATAGCGGCATGGCATATCATGCACGGGGCAAGTCAACCATTCAGTCTTTCAGGGTAGAAGGGAAAGACTCACACCAATCAATTGTGCAATCTTTTTTGCTGGCTCGTAAAGTTCTGAGGTCTCTTGTATGGTCTTTCCTGCTTTTTTAATGGTATTGAGGGCACTTTCAAATCCCTCTTTTATTTTTGAAAGTGTAGGTTTATCTTCCTCAGCTTCAATAACGGCAGCGCTTATAGCACCATTGACAACATTTTGATAATTAGGGGAAAAGCCAAGATGAGCGACTTGTTCCTGGAAGGCAAGAAGACTCTTCCTGAGTTCTTCGAGATCAGTTTGCTCTATAGTTTGAATTTGCTTAATATGTTCCCCTATTGCAACCTGACCGCTCACATCACCAAAGGTTACATTGCTACCTGCGGTTATTCCAGGCCCACCCACAACTTTATTATCAGATTCATGTTCTTCACCCATTATTAGTCCTCCACTTTCTCTTTCCATTATGGAAAGTTCTTGATTGATTTAAGATTCTTCTCGCAAAAATCAATTATCCTTGGATCTTTTATTTCTTTACCTACTATAAGCGCCTGATCGTAATACTCAATGGCTTTCTCCACCTGACCAAGAGCGCGGTAAGCTAAACCGAGGTTGCTGAGATGGGCTCCTTCACCACGACGGTCACCGATCTCACGAGATATCACCAGCGCCTGCTCGTGATACTCAATGGCTTTCTCCACTTGACCAAGAGCACTGTAAGCTAAACCTAGGTTGCCGAGCCTGTTACCTTCACCACGACGGTCACCGATCTCACGCGCAATTACCAGCGCCTGCTCGTGATACTCAATGGCTTTCTCCACCTGACCAAGAGCGCTGTAAGCTAAACCTAGGTTGCCGAGCCAGTTACCTTCATTGCGACGGTCACCGATCTCACGCGCAATCACCAGCGCCTGCTCGTAATACTCAATGGCTTTCTCCACCTGACCAAGAGCGCTGTAAGCTAAACCGAGGTTGCCGAGCCAGTTCCCTTCATTGCGACGGTCACCGATCTCACGCGCAATCATCAGCGCCTGATCGTAATACTCAATAGCTTTCTCCACCTGACCAAGAGCGCTGTAAGCGTTCCCGAGGTTGCCGAGCCTGTTACCTTCACCACGACGGTCACCGATCTCACGCGCAATCATCAGCGCCTGATCGTGATACTCAATGGCTTTCTCCACCTGACCAAGAGCGCTGTAAGCGTTCCCGAGGTTGCCGAGCCAGTTCCCTTCATTGCGACGGTCACCGATCTCACGAAAAATAACCAGCGCCTGATCGTAATACTTGATGGTTTTGTCCACCTGACCAAGAGCACGGTAAGCTGACCCGAGGTTGCCGAGAACACCAGCGTGTGTCTCTATACTGGTCAGCACGGTTTTATCTTTGAAAGGGTCTTTTGGCAGCAGGCCTGAGTAAAGCTCGATCAGTGTTCTTGAATGACCCCACCGATCAAGGTCTTCATGGAGATTATAATTAAACAGAATGTCTGCAGCTGTATCGTACTCTTGAGCCATGCGGGCATGGTAGTGTGCTTCAATCAAGGACTGGACATCTTCTTTTTTCGTGCGTGGTTCTGGTAAGGAAAGAGAGAGGTAGTACTGGGAAGCACGGTTATGAGTCTCGATCTTATTTTTTAGATCATCATACGCAAACTCCCGAACCAGCGGATGAAGCCAGTAGTTCCCTTCATGATCGGTTTCTAATAACGATTTATTGATAAGTTTCCTAACTGCATCCAAAGATGTAGTATCGGTGAACATTTGTTTGATTGCAGTCATGGATTCGGGCTGGCGGTAGACTGAGAGATATTCTAATAACTCCTTCTCATCACCGGCTAGTTTGTCAAAGAGCCTTCTCGCCTTTTTAATCGTATCTTCTTTACGTTGTTGGTACAGGCTGAGGTCATTTAATGTATCTGAAACACCAAATTCCTTGACAAGCTCTACTAAAAGTTTAAGCGCTAAAGGGTGACCATCTACACCGTTCGCAAGTTCTTCTAATTTTTCAGATTCTACGTTATCAAGCCCGTTTTGTGTCAGGTAATCAACAGCAAAGTTTAGTTCTAACCCTTTAAGTTCCTGTTTTTTCTCGGCTATTATATCAACCAAGGTATCTCCATTTACCAAGACAGGGACCGTTCGACTGGTTACAATGATCTTTGCCTGATGGGTACTATCACGCAAGGATGTGAATAACTGATCAATACCAGGATTATGGAAATGCCTATCATCCAGTATGGTTTCAAGATTATCAAAAACAAGCCAGATTTCCTCCCTTTTATGTAATTCATCTGTCAATCTATTGATGTCTTCCTGACCAGCCTCTCTTTCTTCGTCTTTGAAACGTGCAATATCTGGCATTTTCAGGTAGCCTGCAAGCTTTTCAAGGATATCGCCCAGGGTAGCATCCATTTTCTTACTGAAATCAAACCAGAAGGGAACCGGAATATTAGCTGGCCTTGTTTCAACAAGAGCACGGGCCAGTGTTGTTTTGCCCACACCTCCTACACCGCTGACGAGGAGGAGGCGATGATCTTGAAGATATATCAGACCGTTCGTAATTTTATCTGCCCGGTTGTGAGTAACAAATTCCTTTAGTTGGGATGGATAATCTGGAAGCTCCGAAGAAGTGTATTTGCTTAAAATATCTTTATTAACTTCTTCCCTTCTTTTTTGATCCAGTAAATCCATCAGTTTAAATAATTCTTCACCTGACGGTTTTTCAATCTTGAACTGATTGATGAATTCTCCAATCGCAACCTGACCGCTTGTATCACTAAAAGAAACATCGCCACCAGCAGTTATACCTGTGCCGCCTTTTATTGTCGTATTATACTTATTATTGGAAGAACGAGTAACCACCATAAATTATCCTCCAATCAAACAAGGGATTTACTGTTATATTTACTTTTACTTTTACTCTAAAGCAATACTAATCCAATCCCCAATATGGTTGCTCTCTTTTTAGCAGGCTCATATCGCCGCTGCCAATATTTGGATTATCAGAGGAAGGCCTGATGAATAACAAAACGAGAAAAACTGCGAAAACTGTGTTATTTCATCTTTTGCATTAAAAAGTGAAGTAAAAACGGAGATTTACCGGGATTCCTGGGCAATTACATACGATTTTTAGAGGGTAGTTCACTTTTTATAATCAATTGTGAAGTGAGTGAGTAACTGATGAACTGGCCAGTTCTACAGTCTGCAGGGAGCTATCAGACTTGCAGCAGCTTACCTTGCCAGGGAGATATCCTGATCCTTGAAGGCGATTTCTGGAGCTGGGTGGAGAATTTCATACCGCTACAATTGGGGATTTTTACACCGCCGTTGACACAAATGGGATATTGCCGGACATAAATCAAGGGAGGGAGTATCATTAGCAGGCCTTGGACTTAAAAGGCTGTCCGACAATTACTAGCAGTAATAATTTTCTTACTTATTTTTCGATTTAAAGGCCTATTTAGGTTTATTTTCCTTGAAATTTTGAATTATCGGACAACCTCTTAAGTCCGGGGAACTACAAGTAGAGTTATAAAAATGCAGTTATTTAATTTAGTAAGAATGTTACCTAAATTAGATCGTGGAAATGCCTATCCAAAAATCTGGGAATTTGGTTTAACTTAAATAAGATTAAAGCGGTTTTAAGATGTGTGGAAGGTAAGCTAATACCCTAAAAACATTTAAAATATTATAAAATCAGGAAAATGATAATATGGATGGAAAATTTCTGATTTATTTTTTCGCAAGTATTATTGCACCCCTGGTTTATATCAAATTAGAACACGGATTTGCCACATCAATTACCAACAAACTAACAAATCCCAATTTTGACATAAATTTCACAAAAACACTTAATTTAACAATTGGATATGGCACTGGTTCACTTCTATTTATTTACATATTCAAAGAATTTATTGAATATAGTTCAATACCCCTTGAAAACACAAACGTTTATACAAACACAATGCCTTTTTTAGCTTTCAGCTTTTGCTATTTAGCACGAATAATAACCAGGCAAAGAGGACATTCATTTGGACAATTATATATAACAGTTGTAGTAATATTAGCTTCGGTCATTTTTTTAATAAATATTATGATCACATCAAACGTTTTTAACATTGATTTGTTTACAATTATACCAAAAATAAGTTCCCAAGCTTATATAATTTTTATGGAATTACTCCTTTTTGTAAAAAATATGATACCCACCTTACTAACAGGAAGCATTTTTATGGCTTTTCCAGGTGAAATTACTATCCTTAAAATTGTAAAACCAAATGTAAGATCAATACCAACAGTTCTTGAAAAATTTCCGTCTGATTTTTTAGTAATAACAGGAAACAACGAAATTGAAAATAAAATGGTCGAAATGACTAAACAACAAAATGTTTTTTCAATAAAATGTATAACAAATACATACAGAGCATTCGATAACATTCAGTCAAATTTAAAACAACAAATAGACAACTTTAACAAAAATAATGATGAACAGCCAATAAACAACAATAAATTTGATTTTAGAATAATTGGTCCTTCAGAAGAAGATGTTCTTCTATATATCAAAAAAACACACCAATCTAATATCGGAAAATACAGAAAATCAGTTGTGAATAGAATATTACCTCACTATTCAAATTTTTTAGAATATGAATCGAAAACTGAAGTAAATAACCGTATACTAAAACTTAAAACAATGATCAAAAATGGAGAAATTAAACATAAGGAAAAAAATTTTGGTGCCTTTAGAATGCTCGTAGTAAATGATAATGAAATATTATTTACAGTTGCTAGTAAAGACAACGATAAGATAGGCTTGTATACTAAAGAAAAATATGTTATTCAATTATGTATAAACATATTTGATGTGGGATGGGAATAAATCAAAAAACTTTATTGTTTTCAATAATTTGTTATTTTATATATTGGTTTTATAATCAGTTGATCTAACACAAAAACACCAAACAAAAAACAAACCAAATTTGTCTCTTGCGCTGGAGTTAAAACATTAAAATAAAAAGGTATCAACGAAACTAAAATAATCCCAAATGCAATAGTCGATATACATAAATTGTTAACTTCTAGTATTTTCTCAGCAATTTTACTCTCAATATCTTCAATCTTGATAGTTTTTACCATGACTTTCACCAACTGTAGTACCATAACAATTTAATCATGTAAACGTATAAATAACTTTTGCCTTGATATAGTCCCAAAATCCTTAATTGCACACAAAAAACCGGCTTCAACCTACCTTTCCCAAATGGTTCAAATAGACATTTGCCAAGAGGGGACTAAGATTTCCACCCTGGGGAGTGCCTTCTGTACTGGCCTCAAATATA
>JAIOQW010000353.1 GCA_021108405.1 Methanosarcinales archaeon | reverse complement strand
CAAGTTAAGTAAAACAATTACCAATTTCCTTATTGAATCTATATTATCCATTTGGATTATACCTATTATCCTAAAAACAGTACATATATAGGTTGTCTGTTAATAGAGCACTAAAAGATTACCCATCCATATAAAAACCATATCCAGCAAATTGAAGTAAGGTGGGTATCTCAAAAGGGAAAGGAAAGAGTTCATCTGAAAAACTGTTAGAATATGCTATAATTTGACATTGAATTCTGGTATAAGAATCTGCTAGTATAAAACAGGTATTAAATGGGTTCATTTTGTTTTTTTTAAGATCATCCGGTACTTTCTGATATAATTAAAAAATCAGTAAACATTGAAAAAAATACAGAAGGAAAAATAAATGAAATTATCATTAGTAAAAATAACAGTAATAACAATACTAATATCACTGGTACTTACCTCAACAGCAGTAGCATCTGACTGGCAGCAGTTCCAGAATGATATGCAAAACTCAGGTCAAACAACAGACCTGGCCCCAACCACAGATATGATCCTGGGCTGGCAGCAGCAAGTCGGTTCATCTGGCTGGGCAGGTATAGACGTACCACCTATCATAGCGCAAGAGAAGGTTTTTATGTATGATGCCAATGGTAAAGTATGGGCCTTTAATACTCTAACAGGCCTGGAAATATGGGGTACGGACCTGGGTTCTGCGGCTTTTCAACTATCAACTCCTGGATACGGAGAAAATAAGGTATTTGTTGCTGCACAGAATGGAAACGTCTATGCTTTAAATGCAACAGACGGCAGCATCGAATGGCAGACATCTGTTGCGGGTGCATCCGGTCAGTTGAACACACCTGTAAAATATTCTAACGGCAGGATTTACGTAGGAGAATGGTCAGGTGATAATGAATATCATTGTCTGGACGCATCTGATGGTAATATACTCTGGGAGAGGGCATCCACATCAGGCGGAGGTTACTACTGGACCGGTGTCTGTGTTATAGGAGATTATATAATCTACGGCGATGACAACTCCAGATTGACCTGTGTGGATAATACAGGAACACTTGTTGATGAAGAAGACCTTAAAAATATAGAATCCGGTGCTAAAGAGATCCGCTCATCAGTAAGTTATAATCCTGGTACGGGGAGGATCTATCTTACAGAAAAAGGAGGAAATTGCTGGGCTTATGACTTTAATACTGCGACAGGCGATATGAGCCATGCCTGGCATACATCCATTGGTTATACTACTTCCACTCCGGCTGTATATAATGGAAATGTCTATGTCGGCAGTTCAACTGCATTGAACTGTTTATCTGAAACAGATGGTGCAGGTATCTGGACATTTACTCCAAACGGACCGATACAGTCATCTCCCGCACTCTCTATACAGAATGGTGAGGCATATATTTACTTCACAACGAACAATGCAAATGGTAGAGGATACTGCATAGATGAGAATGGAATTGAAGTATGGACCTATGACAGTGGTACTTACACCCTGCAAGGGATGGCGATATCAGATGGCTGGGTATATTTCGGCAATGATTATGGTAATCTCTTTGCCCTGACCACAGAGTCAACTACACAACCGGATCTCACTGTAACTACGATCAACACACCCGACAATCTGCGAAATGATGTGATCAACCCGATCACAGCAACTATTGAAAATATTGGTTCGGGAGATGCAGGAGCCTTTGAAGTTTCACTCAGTATCGACAGCATAACTGTGGATATAGCAAGTATTGCATCACTTTCATCAGGTGAGAACACCACAGTTGAGCTGCTCTGGACACCATCCTCCACCGGATCAGTTCAACTCACCGTAAACGCAGATCCAGGTGATGCTATAGCTGAGTCTGATGAGATGAACAATGATCTCTCGCAAACCGGTGATGTACTTGAAAAACTTACAGTAACAGCAAATGTAAGGATCGAGGGTAAGAATGATACGGTCTGGTGTGGAGATGTCAGCTTTAGCAGTTCTGAGATAGTAGATTCACTTGGTGTGACCCACTACTTGAACGAACCCACTGCACTCGGAGCACTTGATGAAGCTGATACCCTTGGGGGATTTGGTTATATCATAGTAGAAGATCCAACCTATGGGCTGTATGTTTCCGAAGTTAACAGCGAACCTGCAATCGGATGGGACGGCTGGATGTACCGCGTGAACTTTATATCAGCATGGGTAGGCGCACCTGAATATATACTCGCAAATAGTGATGAAGTACTCTGGTACTTCGGAACATGGACAGCACCACCGCTAAAGATCGAACTTGATAAGACCAATGTTGAAACCGATGAGTCATTTACTGCAACCGTAACAGCATATAATGGCACATCAATGGCATTTGAACCCGTGGAAGATGCAGAGGTCTATGTTGATACCCTGTTGCAGGGTACGACCGGTCTTGATGGTACGCTGACCATATCGATCAGCGCAGCCGGAAGCTATCAGATATGTTCAGATAAGGGAACCTGGGCTGATTATACCAGATCAAATAAAGTGACAGTTGATGTCACAGGACCTATGCTAAATAATGTCTATCTTACACCGGCACACAGCAATGCTGCAAACGGTGACACTGTCCAGGTAGAGATATATGCAGACACAACAGACGATTTCCAGGGTGGTCAGTTCTATCTTGAATACGATTTAGGTTGTGCAAATGTCACAGATATTACTTTTGACAGTATGTGGCCCTTTACAACAAAGGACTTTACTACATACACAGGAGCTGTATTTGCAACCTTCAGGAAGGATAACCCGATGGTAAGCGGTACACAGCATATCTGTACACTTACGATCGAGTGCGTAAATACCGAATATTGTATAGGTGATCTGCACTTTGCACTTGAAAGTGAAACTTCATTAGGTAAGGATAGCAAACTGCTGGACGATTTCGGCACTCCACTTACTGATGTTGCATGGAATGACGGTACATTCACATGTATGAACCTGCCTGATCTGGTCATCACCGAATTGTATGGCAGCGAAGTATCAGGTAATGATTATACTGTCACTTATACAGTAACAAACATGGGGAATGCAGATGCCACGTCCGGACATACTACAACGCTGTATGTCGATGGAACTGCAGTTGAGAGTAAAGCTGTACCTGTTTCATTAGCACCCGGTGTATCACATACAGACACATTCAATACCGGACTCACCATGACGGCTCCTAATGATCTATTAGAAGCATGTGCTGATTCCAATGAAGAGGTTATGGAACTCGAAGAGTCCAATAACTGTATGGAGAGTTATTATCCGGCAGGCATAGAGATACGGGTCGATGCACCTGATGAGTGTGTAGATTTCCAGGAGCAGTTCACTGTGGATATCATAGTTGATCCGCGCAACATCCCGGTCTACGGCGTACAGTACATGTTATCATTTGATAATTCAGTGTTGCATGCTGAATGGCAGAATGAAGGGACTTTCCTGAACCATGACGGTGCTAGCACGAATATGTATATCAACAACATCAATAATGGTGCAGGACTGATCACATTCGCAGCCACCAGGTATGGTACACCAGATGGAGTAACCGATCCCGGGACACTGGCTACGATCAAGTTCACAGCTATACAACAGGGTGCGGATTCTAACTTGACCTTAAGCGAAGTAGTTGTAGCCAACAATAATGGCGGTGAGATCCTGCCAGTAGATATGATCGATGATTCAGTCTGCGTGGATGAGAATAATCCTCCTGTTGCTATTGGTAAATCAATGCACAAGTACAACAATGAAGGTGAAAAATACATCTGCAAGACATACTTAGACGGATCAGGTTCTTATGATCCTGATGGTGAAGTTGTGTACTGGAGATGGGGCTTCGGTGATGGTACTTACGGTGCAGGCGAAACAGTAGACCATGTGTACTTAAGCTGGAACTGGAACGGTACAGGATATGATCCGTTTAGTGTGAGTCTCACTGTCACAGATAATGCTGATCCGCATCAGCTTGATGATACGGTTGCGTTTGATGTGATCGTGTACACTGCAGGCGATGCGAATGGTGATGGTAAGGTGAACATACTTGATGCCACCATTGTAGGTCTTGAATGGGGAGAAGAGACTACCTGCGGTGCATACTGCTGGGACGGACATGAGAGAGCAGATAGAGCAGATCTGAATAATGACGGTAAGGTTAATATCCTGGATGCGGTTATTATAGGGACCTGCTGGGGACATACGGCATGGTAGGGTAAATTCCCTACCACTTTATTTTTTTTAAGGAGGAATTAATCATGCAATATAGAACAATCATGACACTACTGATCCTTTTGCTTAGCTCGATCGCTTCAGTTCAGGCAGTATCATTATGGATCGAGCCTGCCTCCATAGAGGTTCCGGCAGGTGGAAATTTCACTGTGGATATTATGGTCGATCCTGAAGGAACCCAGATAATGGGTGCGGAATATGAACTTTCTTTTGATAATATGCTCCTGAATTGCACTGAACAGGTGCAGGGCCCGTTTCTTACCAATGATGGTGCATCATCATACGTAATTATGAACTCTTTCAATAATACACTTGGTAAAATTAATTACGCCGAATTCAGGACGTCTGTTGATTACGGTGTTACTGAACCGGGAGTATTATCATCCATCAGATTTCATTCAATTGCAGATGATGGAAATTGCGAACTTACCTTTAATAATGTTATATTAAGTGACCAGAATGCCGGAGAAATTCCGGATGTGAATATCAATGGTGCAAGTATTCAGTTAATATCAGGGATCTGCGGTGATGTTACCGGTAATAATCTAGTTGATCTCGGAGATGTAATCTTACTTGCGAATCACGTAGGATATTACCCCGGCAGACCTGAGTATTATCTCGACAGTACCCAAATACAAGCAGGTGATGTCACAGGTGATGGATTAGTCGATACAGGAGATGTGATCCTGCTCTCAAATTTTGTGGGGTATACTGGATATGAATTAAGATGTAGATAGGAGGATTATAAAATGAAGGCAAGATCATTCATAATAATATTTTGCTTGGCAGTCCTGTTGAGTGTAGCGATAGTAGCAGCAGACTCACCCACATCATTTTTAATCACAGGTGAGGTTAGCAACAGTGGAAACCCGGTAAATGATCCTGGTGTAATGGTTATAAACACAAATACTGCAGAGGCATTTACTGTAGAAACAAGTGCAAGCACTAACTACTTTAGCACAATAACCAGTTCTTACAACGTTAGTGTTAATGATATGTTAAATTTTAGTATAGATGGAGAGCAGATCAACACCCACACGATCATCCAGTCCGATATCGATGCAGGTGGGTTAGAGATAGACCTCACAATTGCATCAGCCTATCTGTGTGGTGACGTGACCTGCAACGGTATAGTCGATCTCGGAGATGTGATCCTGCTTGCCAATTTTGTAGGTTATTATCCTGGCAGACCTGAATATTATCTTAACAGTACTCAAATGCTGGCAGGTAATGTGACAGGTGATTCATGTGTTGATACAGGAGATGTGATCCTGCTGTCTAACTATGTTGGATATACCTGGTACGAACTCAGGTGTGCAGAATAATACTAATATTAATAATAATTAAGGAGGAAAATTTAAAAAATGACGGTAAAAATTGTCAATCTAATAGTAGCCATCATCACTATCTGTATTTGCATTCATACGGTAGTGGGAGCACCGGCAATAAGTATTGAACCGAAATCTGTAGATGTTACAGAAGGAGAGACCATAACAGTAAACATAATGATAGAATCGGATGTTGAAATCCAGGCAGGGGAATGTAAATTATGTTTTGATAATACACTATTGAATGCAACTGATCTGGTGAAGGGTACGTATCTTGGTCATGACGGTGCCAGTACAATGAATATTGTGAAGAAGATCCACAACACTATCGGCGTGGTAGAGTATGGCGAAATGCGCACAGGTGTAGATACGGGAATAGCCGGATCAGGCATTCTTGCATCTGTTCTCTTTGATGCCACCGGGTCCGGTGTATGTGATCTAACCATTGGTGATGTGATCTTAAGCAAACAGGAAGACCCGGACGATCCGGAAAGTCTTCCAATTGAAATCCAGGATGTTGTGATCAACAGTGGTATATGTGATATATCATCCTCTGGTCTGACATCTGTTTCTACTGAGTCAGGTCACAGTCCCTCAAATCCATCTTCTTCACACGTGCGGACTGCTACAGAGGACTCAACTGCAGCCGTTGAGAGCAGTACAGACTTAACTCCACCGCTGCCAGGACTTGTTTCAAATGAGACAGGACCATCAATAGAAGAGGAATCATCAACCCAGGCAGCCACTGAGCAGCAGCCCAATGAAGAACAAACACAGCAATCCGGTTTTATATCAGTATTTATTGTAGTCGGATTGATCTTAATATCCTATATAAATATTAAAAAAAATCAATGAAAATTAACAGATAATAAAATAAATACATGGAGGAATAAAGAAATGAATAAACAACGAACAGTAGGCATGATTATTAGTTTAATAATTCTAATTGTGTCTATGCAGGCAGTTTATGCTGCACCGGCAATTACTGTTGAGCCAGAGTCTCTTAGTGTAATGCCAGGAGACACGTTTACAGTAAATATAGTAGTAGATCCTGATGGTACTGAGATCATGGGTGCTGAATGTAAAGTATTTTTTGATAATACTATGTTAGAAGCAATTAACCAGGATAATGGTACATTCCTAAGTCAGGATGGTGCAAGTACAAATCCATTAGTAAATAAAATAAACAATACAGTCGGTATAATCGAATACGGTGAGATGAGAATAAGTGTTGATTACGGAGTAACTACTCCTGGCACACTTACAGAAATTCAATTTGAAGTTTTGAATTCCGGAAGTGCTGAGCTTATTCTGTCTGATGTAGTGATGAGTAATCCGGATGCAGAGGAAATTCAAGGTGTCATTGTCAATAATGCAACAGTTGAGATCACACAATCACAAATACAGCCAACAACTCCATTCTTGATTAGTGGACATATTTTCAATGAAGACAGTAGTGACTGCAATAATCCCATAGTTGTCATTACCAATCAGGATAACAATAAAGAGTGGACGGCTGAATCGATTGAAAACTCAAACTTTTACACGATCACACTCGATAGCAATGTTGATATAACAGCAGATGAGATCCTGCAGATCAATGCTACAAATCCGGATGGAAGCAAATCTAAGGTGATGGATCATACTGTCACCCAGAATGAAATGGATGCAGGCGGGTTTAATCTGGATATTACCTTTGAAACTGGCGTTGAAGATACCACACCCCCGGTCATTAATGATGTGACTTTATTAACTCAAGATCCCCATGCAGGTTCATGGATCTCAATAGTAGTGAATGCAACCGATAATGTTGGAGTAACAAGTGTAACAGTTAATGATGAAACTTTCAATATGAGAGGATCTGCATCTGATTTATGGGATGGAGCCATACTGGCTGTTGAAGGAACTCATCCATTAAATGTTTCAGCCTGTGATGCAGCCGGTTTATGTATATGGGATAATTCCACCACATATACAACAATCGGAGGAGATGATATTATTCCACCGACAATTACCAGCAGATCACCGGATGGGGCTGATATACCCATTGATACAGTGATCACAGTAACCTTTGATGAGGCAATGAACCAAAGTTCTACAGAAGCTGCATTTAGTATCAATACGACTGTTTCAGGTACGTTCACATGGACTGGTAACACTATGAATTTTGATCCGGAACTGGATCTTAATGAGGAAACTACTTATACTGTTAACATCAGCACCCAGGCAGAGGACCTTGCAGGTAATGCCCTGGAAAACCCTTACACATGGGAATTCACAACAGTAACTGATGTACCACCAATAAATACAACAGTATCAATTGAAGATGTTACACTGGACCCGGGTGAGAGTATTTTGGTTCCGGTTATGATCAATTACGTAGACAATTTGGCTGATTGTACGATTGAGATGGAATACAATGCCTCGGTTGTTCATGTGACTGGTATTGAAAAAGGTGATATGGATTATCTTGTTTGCAATATCAACAATGGTACTGGCTGGATGTATGCAAGTGCTCTTAACACTACAGGATTAAGTGGAGATATCATATTTGCATATATCAATTTCACTGCTGTTGGCAGCAAAGGTGATGAAAGTCCGCTGAATATTACTGTTGTTCAACTTCTCGATACTGGCTATGCCCCTATTGATCATTTAGTGATTGACGGGACCTTCACCATTGAAGCGGATAATAAACCACCGGTTGTAACAGATGCTACTGTTAGCAGGGATATAATACTCAGTGATAACGCAAGACTTAGAACACCAGGGACTAACATTACTACTATCAATGTCACGGTAACAGACACCGACAGTGGTATAGCAAGTGTTACTATTGATCTTTTGGCAATTGGCGGGTCTGCAGAGCAAGCCATGGAACAGATTCCGGAAACTGATATTTGGACAGTTACCACAAATGCGGTTGATGGTATTAATCTTACACACCAACTGGACATCACTGCAACCGATGACGATGGAAACATCAACGATTCTATAAGTGTCACATTGACAGTACTTAGAAGAGGAGATGTATTTAGGGATAATGTGGTCGACAGCAAAGATGTGATGTATATAGCCAGATATCTGGCAGGTCTTGAACCGGAGTTTTCAAATCCGCCAACTATGCTGGTCGCAGATGTAGTAGGTATATACGGTGCTGAGGAAGGCGACGGGATTATAAACCGGATGGATGTATTATATATCGCACGGTTTGTGGAACAGTTTGAGGGTGAACCATAATCATCATCCTCTTTTTTTTTTAATATATCAACCATGTTATCCATATGGGTAATAAGTATTATCTAAATATTAACATATTTATACTTCCACTACAATTAAAGAATAAAATCCCTGTTAACACTCGGATTTTCTTGACTAAAGCTTCGAAGAAGCTGAAGATTAGAAGATTCGTAGAATCTTTGCTTGAGGGTCTTAAAAGAGCCGAAGATTATAAAAATGCATGTAAAAAAGGAATATTAAAGATTGGGTTTTATAAATTTAGTTTTATAATGATTCAGGCAAATTAAAACACTTTATATTGATAGTTCCGGTATTTAGAGATACATAGGCTTTTTTAATTGCTATGGAAAATAAAATAAATAAGGTATCAACTATGAGAAATAACAAATTAATAGGCAAAACAATAATTATAATATTTTTAATTCTTTTCACTATGCAGGCAGCTTATGCTGTACCTGTGATAAGTGTTGAACCATCATGTCCGGATGTCATGGAAAATAATAGATTCATAGTAAATATAGATATTGATCCCGATAGTACACAGATCCTTGGTGTTGAATATACTTTATCCTTCAATAATAATTTATTAAAAGTACTCAACCAGGATAAAGGTCAGTTCCTGAGTCAGGACGGAGTTGATACACTGGATATACTAAATATATTCGATAATGATAACGGTGTAATTAAATATGGAGAGATTAGAACAGGTGTGGATTATGGAGTTGATATTGCCGGTACATTAGCAACTATAGAATTCGAAGTGATCTCAAATTCAGGACTCTGCGAACTTCGTATTGAAAAGACAATAATAAGCAATACCAGTGCACAGGAAATCCAGGATATTATTATCAATAATGGAAGAATTGGAATTGACCAGCCATTAACTTCATTTTTCATCGATGGGTATGTTTTTTATGAAGATGGCAGTGATTGCAATAATCCGGTTGTTATCATAACAAATCTTGATCTTGAAAGGGAATGGACGGCTGTAATAAACGATAATTCAAACTACTATCAACTTATGCTTAATAGTAGTGTTGACATTCTTGCAGGTGAGACCCTGCAATTCAACGCTATAGGTCCTAATGCAGGTCAGTCGACCGTTGTTGAGTATACTGTCAGTCAGGCTCAAATAGATGATGGTGGATTTGAATTGAATATCAATTTTGGAAGCGATTGGAGAGATGAATGGATGGGTAAAAATTCCGAAGAAGGGAGTGCTGTCACTACATCTGAGCTTCAGGATGCTATTCATCACTGGCTTGATGATGAACCAGTAAGAGGATATGTATTGTTAACTTCAGATCTTCAAGAAGTTATAACTGTATGGATGACATAACAATACATTTTTATTTGTTGGTTGTATATTACAATTTCAAGAGAATAAAATACTTCCTTAAGTCGGATTTTCAATTATCAGGAATAAACGATTTATATGTATAAAAAACGGATCCACAGATTAATATACGGATTAATATTAGTTGCAGTAATATGTATAATCTATGCTGCAATTGTGATCGCACAGCCAGCACCTTTTTTAGTCACCGGTAATATCCAGAATCCGGATGGCAGTCCATGTTTGCCTCAGTCAGTATATGCAACAAATATTAATACCGGTGAAAGCTGGAGTGCAAAATTATCCAGTCATTATTTCCAGTTTGTACTTACAGATCACAACATCAGTGCAGATCATATCCTGCAGTTCAATATATCAACTGATGCAGTCTCTGAAATATTTAATTATACAATATCACAGGCTGACATAGATAACGGAGGATTCATAAATAATTTCACAATAACAGGAGGGTTGAATGATTCCCAACTCAGCCCTGATCTTTCAATAATAAATGAAATTATTATTGAGCCTGAAATACATTCACATTTTGAGACCACCATTAGGGTAATGATCACTAACACAGGTATAACTGCATCTGATACGTTTGACGTAGCATTGTTAGTAAATGGTGAATTGATCAGTATAAATCCGCAATTTTTAATAAAACCTGATGAAAAACGTCCTGTTGAGTTTGAATGGACCCCACAGGATCCTGGAAACCATACAATATGTATCAGACTCGATCCTGATAATACTATTTATGAACAAAATGAAGATAATAATAATATTTCTACAGATGCAGCAGTAGAGCTATCAACTATCATCCGGGTGCCAGAAGATCATCCAACTATCCAGACTGCGGTAGATAATGCCACCACATATACGGTAATTTTCATTGCTGAAGGAGAATACATTACAGACTGTCCTGGTATATATGATCTAGACCCGATCAAACCAGTATTAACGATCAGTGACAAACAACATATGCGGATAATAGGAAACAGTCATGATACAAGGATTATTTACCGGACCGGCCATATAAATCCACCCGGACTTGATATGATCCGGATATTCAATTCAAGTGATATTAGACTTATGGGGTTCACTGCCGAAGCCAAATTCAAAACGGATATAGGTGATTCACCAAGTAATTTACGCATAATTGCAATTAGAAACTCGACTTACGTATCATTATCAGATCTTGTCCTTATTCATGGTGGCGTTCATAAGTCTTCTGGAAACCGTGCTATTGAAATAGAAGAATCCTCACATTGCACTGTAAAAGATAATTATTTATCCGGTACTGTAGGAAAATTCACTGGCAATAAAGGGATACATATAAGTTCAGATAATAACACAATCTGTTATAATACCATCTCCAGATTTATGACATGCATTGCTCTAAGCGGAAATAATAATACGATCTATGCTAATAATATATTCAAAAGCAATGCAATAAGTGTACATGCACTTGATCCCGGATATAACTACTGGAATTCCAGGTCCCTGGTAAGCTATACTTTTAATAACACCACTTTAGAAAATTATATTGGAAATCACTTCAACGGCTTAGCAGGTGAAGACATTAATAATGATGGTATATGGGATACACCTTACAACATCACTGAAATAGCAATAGATAAGTACCCTCTGGTCGATCCGTATTTACTTACTTTTGACATAAGTACTGCCAGTATTGCCAGACCCTCAATGATCTATACCAACAGGAACAATACCATACTTGCATATATAAAAAGGACAGGAACATATCCGGTACCTGAGCCGGTAATAGCAAATCTGACTGTAAACGGCATTGTGGTTGATTCACAGATCATCTCAATAAATATCCGGGAGGATATAGTACTGCGTTTTAACTGGACACCTGAATATAGCGGGACACATGAACTGAATGTCGAAATACAACTTGGAAGTGAAATAAGAGAACAAGATGTAACAAATAATAATCTTTCGATAAGTGTTATGGTATCACCACCTTTTTATAATTACCAGGATAATATAAAAAAAGCGCTTGATTTTCTAAATGAATCCCAGTTTATAACAGGTAGTATCAGTGGTTTTTCATATTCCCAGTGGGCTACATTTGCGATAACTTCCTCAGGAGAAGATCCTGCAGTAGGACGGTGGAAGCCATATAACCAATCGCTGGTCGGATACCTGAGAAATGAACCGAAAGACTCAATAATGGGGCTGCCACTCAGCACAAACCCTCCCGGTCTTGTCAATGCGAATGATTTTTCGCAGATGATCCTTGTAATAAGTGCAATTGGTGAAGACCCGATGGATTTCGGGGGCGTGAACTATCTGGGAATGCTTAAGTCTTTTTTTGATGGTGTTCAATTCGGTGACCCGGATAATATAGAAGATGATGCACTTGCAGTGCTTGCACTTGTTTCATGCGGTGAAGGGGATTGTGACATGGTAAAAAGTGCAGTGAGTCATATCAAAGCTGCACAGAACCAGGACGGAGGATGGGTTGCATATGACCAGGACAGCGATGCTGAGATCACTTCTCTTGTGGTCCAGGCCCTGATCGCTGCCGGAGAAGAACAGGGTTCACCTGTTATACTCAATGCACTGGGTTATTTTAAGAATATACAACAGGAAGATGGTGGTTTTTTAGATGTGGTTACAACATCTTATGTTATAGGGGCTATGATAGCTGCCGGGGATAAACCTTTAACTTACATTAACAACGGTAGAAGCCCTGTAGATTACCTGATAGCTCTGCAGCAGGATGACGGATCATTCAATAATACTGCAGATATCTCCCTATTCCCTTCGAGAACGACAATATTTCCTATTTCCGCATTGTGTGGGGTGCCTCTACCTGCCATGATAAAAACCACATCAGACGAGTATGAACTAACTGATATTTCCATTGGTAAGCTAATGATCGATAATGAGGTATATGTTAATACTTCCTATACTATTTCCACAGTTATAAACAACAATGGTGGGATATTCGATGCTGTTCTGTCTGATGACGGAGTACCTGTTGAGAACGAGACCATAAAGTCAGTTTGGTATGATTCAATTAAACCACTTACATTCCAGTGGAAACCAAACACTACAGGAATCCATAACCTGAAGATCACAGTAGATACGAATAACCGGATCAATGAGAGGTATGAAAATAATAATGAGATATATCGCAAGATCGAGGTTATACTCCCTGATCTATATCCTTATTCTTTAGACTGTCCTGATAAGATATATGTAAATGCATCTAATACTTTAACAGCAACTATACACGGCAAGACAGATGAGGATTTTAATATAACCTTTAAGGCAGACGGTGAAGTCATAGATGAAAGGGTGGTCAACGGGATCGATCATGATACCAATATGACATTCGAATGGAGGCCATCACATGCCGGAAAAATCACACTTGAGCTTATAGTAGATGAAAATACAATGGTAAAGGAGTCTATTGAAACAAATAATATTCTTTCATCTTCGGTAAATATAGTCTTTCCTGATATATTTCCAACAGCTATGCAGTCCACTCTGGCATATGTGAATGCAACCAATATGATAAATATATCAGTTGAAGGAACAGCAGAGTGCTTTAATATCTCTTTGTTCGAGAGTGGGATAGCAGTAGGAAATGTATCAAATATCACCTGTTACGGGATGACAAATGTAAGTATACCGTGGAAGCCGGACAGACTCGGAAATCACACACTCCAGGCTGTTATCGATCCTGGTAATAATATCAGGGAGACTGATGAGGCAAATAATAATATCACACAGGAATATGAGGTCATACTTCCTGATATCATACCTGTGAATATTACACCCGATATCATATTCATTAATGAAACAAACAGTATAATCGTTACAGTGAACGGTACGGCCCAAGGATTTAATGCAACCCTGTTTGCAAACAATACCTGTATTGATAAAAAGGTAGACCTTAATACCTACAATAACACCATTGAATTTGAGTGGACACCTAATAAGTGCCAGGGAAACCATAATCTGACAGTATTCCTGGATCCTGATAACGATATTACTGAAACTAACGAGACAAATAATAACCTGAGTGTAAATGTGATCACAGCGAACCGGATAGGATTGGAACTGCTCTTTCCACTGGGTGGTGAGATACTAACCGGGTTTTGTAATATTACCTGGAATGCCAGTTATGATCAGCCGGTTATGATCGATCTGGTGTATAGTGTAAATAATGGTTATACCTGGAACAATATTGCAGCAAATATAACCAATAACGGATCTTATAAGTGGGATACCAGAGATGTGAACGATGGTAAATATATGATACTTATAGTTGCAAGATATGCAAATATTACACAGGAGGATAATTCCGACCTATTCTTTGTCTATAATAAGAAATCAGCCTCTAATTGGGGTGAGTTCCATAGCAATGCAGGTTTTTCCCTATCAGAGACACCTGATACCTGTGAGACCGCATGGGTCAGTGATGATATCGGTGCAGAAAGCTCTTCATCTCTTATAGTGGCGGATGGTAAGATATTTGTGTACTGTGCAGGATGGCAAGCAGAATATTCGGATTATACATATCTTGTGGCATTAGATGAATTGAAAGGCGATGTATTATGGGGCACCCGGATCGCTCCCAGGGAATATTTTTCATGGTCAACACCTACATATAATGACGGAAGGATCTATGTCTCCTCAGGAGATGGGGTATACTGCATCGATGCCACTAAAGAGGACAGAGGTCATATTCTATGGGATTATACATTTCCTGATGGCGGAGGTTCTGTCAATGGCGGTCCTGCAGTAGCTAACGGGAAAGTATATGTAGGGAGCTGGGGTGGTGGGAATTATTACTGTCTTGATGCAAAAAATGGCACCAAGATCTGGGAATTTAAGATCGGTGGTAATTCCCAGTCTGTGCCTGCTGTCGCCTACGGTCGAGTATATTTCGGTAGTGCCTATAATGACCAAAGAGTCTATTCTGTTGATATGGATGATGCATATGAGTTCTGGAATACAAGCGTAGATCATAATGTTTGCGGTTCCATCACAGTCTCGGATGGTGCAATATATTTCACGACTTATAATTTCAACGGTCGTGGCTGGTTCTATGCACTTGATGCAGGTAATGGCACCGAGATATGGAAGAATAGTGTCATATCCACGGATTCTACACCTGCATTCTATGCCCCGCCCGGATCTACCAGAAAATATGTCTATGTATCCTCGGGATTTGGTGCCCAAAAAATATATTGTTTTGATATAAAGAACGGTGAAACGGTCTGGACTGTAGATGGTATTGGACACTGGACAAATTCTCCGGCCGTTTCTATCGATAAGAAGGTCTTTGTAGGAAAACAAGGTGGTGGAAGTGGAATGGTATCAGGTTATTCCGGATTATACTGTCTTGATGCATTAACCGGTAATGAGATCTGGCATTCGGATATTGGCGGGTCATCACCTGCTATTGCCAATGGAAAGGTCTATACTATAGCCGGGACCAGGGTAGTGGCATTCGGATCATCTACATTACCTGATCTTGCGGTTGAAAGTATATTTGTGCCTCGTATTATTAGTGCCGGAATAGAAACAAACATAACTGCGCGTATCGGTAATATCGGAACATCAGATATACAGGAGAATTTTACAGTAATATTGACACATAAAGGCTCACTGATCGACGAGATTACTATTTCATCATTGGAAGCTGGTAATTTTACTAACATTTCATTTAACTGGACGCCTCCTGAAACCGGGAATCCTCGTCTATCGGTAACTGCAGATCCATATCCGAATGATACAGTGACCGAATCAGGATCATCTCATCCTATGAACAATATGCTGACAAAGGATGTGACAGTCGGAGGAATGCCTGATCTTGTTGTGACAGCAATCGAGGCACCGTATGTATCATCAGTTGGAAGTGACATTAATATAACAGTATATGTTGAGAATAAAGGCTTATACACTGATATGTCGTTCAATGTAGGTCTGAAGATAAATAGTGAAGTTGAGGGAAATAAGACAATTACTCTTACTGATAATAATGCATCCGTTTTATTCAACTGGACCTCAGAAGAAACTGGACGGTATATTCTCAAATGCACTGCAGATGTGGGTAGTATAATTGATGAAGCAGATGAAACTAACAACTTTATGAAAAAAGAGATCAGAGTGCCTGATAATAGTACTCTCGGTCTCGGCCCTGGATACGGAGGTGGTACAGGCGGCGGATCCGCCGGTGGTATAGGGGCAGGAGATAGTGAAGGTGATACTGGTGAAGCAGGAGCCGGTGGGATGCCAAAACCTGATGAAGGAAGTGAATCTATACTTGATAAAATGGAATCCATCTCTGGATATCTTTTTACAGATTCAACTTCAGGCCAATCCGGTGGAGGCGGGACCATTCCTTTGCTTCTGGTATTATTCCTGATCATTATGTTAGTTTTATTATATCACGGACACCGCAGTGAGAGACGTTTGCTTGATGAAGCCAGGGATTATATCGGGCCGTATAAGAGGTTTTTCAAGAAGAAGTAATAGACCTGATCATGAATGATGAATTGACCCCCTTATTTATTGAAATTACGCCGTCGACCGTCATTGATTTACATTATGATGTGATGTATAGAAGCACGCAATATCATTATAGTTTATTCCACTCATCCACACTAATTTTTCGATTTAAAATATCTTCAACCTCCCGAATCATCATTCGGAGTTGTGGGACTGAGTATTCAGCATTGGAAGGGATTGTCAGACGATAGCTTCCAAAGACTATAAATTGATGACGGGTACCAGAATATGGTCATTTAAATCCTAATTTACGAAGCTTTTGGATAAAATCTCGTCGCTTACAGGGCTTCAACTGGCTCATATGCAGGCTCCTTATTCAGATTAATCTCTGCAATCACTGGTAATGGATGACCTAGCTTAAGACCTAGCAAAATCCAATCTTCGAGAGTGGAATGGAGCTCGTTTTCACATTCGTGTAAGGTTGTTTCAAATGCAATCACTCCCTTGCATTGTGGAATTCGTCCGGCATATGTACCATCATCCAATTTGTCGTAGACAGCATGTGCCATTAGACTGTTTACATAATCAGTAAGAATGAATCGGACTACCATTATTTATAACCTATTTTGTTTGTTAAACTAATCCTATTAATCTCTTTTCTCCATTAAGTCTTTCGACTATATAACCAATCCTACCTCAGACATACACTAACAAACTACGAAAGTCAACGACACCGGACTTCAGCTTTACTAAGTCCAGAGCATTCATGGGGTTGGAGGTCGGACGATTTGGTAAGCTGTAGGCATAAGTGGGGTGGAGACGGCATGAATTTTACTAACAGAACAGGCATATGCGAAGTTACAAGGTGAAGTCGAGCTATTTAATTGGAGCACTGAAGGGTGTGGAATCAACTATAATTTTTTTATTATGAATACTTCACTTCCCATAAATTGAAATAATATGGGAACTAGAATATACATATATGTGAAATATTATGGTAAATATACTGAAATACAATCTTCACTGGAAAGAAGATTTTACTTAGGGATATGAGAAGAAGAGGGATTTATTTTATCAACTTGACAGATGTCCGGATATAAGGCAGATCATAGGAATAATCGGTCTAAGAAGGACAGGAAAGACCGTATTGTTAAAACAACTGATAGACTCCTTGATAAAAAATGGACAAAGAAGAGACAGAATACTCTATTTTTCTTTTGATGAGGAAGCGGTCTCGATTGAAGATGTAATAGTTGAATTCCAATCGAGGATAGGTGTTGATATATACGAAGCTGGGATGGTTCATATCTTCCTGGATGAGATTCAAAAAATTGACGGATGGCAGAACCGGGTGAAATATTATTATGATACCTATTCCCATATGAAATTCTTTGTTTCCGGATCATCTTCCTTATTCTTAAGAAAAAAAGCAGAAGAATCTCTCGCCGGGTATCCCCTTCAAATTGAATGGTAAGTGGATACTTTTGGTGATATTGTATATATCACTATTTTAATATATATTATCTTTTTGGGTTACAGCTGATATCCAAATCCAAAATTTTATATATATCTATTTATCTTACCCTTATAAATAATCCGACTGAAAGGAGGATTAATTTGTTATAAAATTAATAACCGGATTCATCTTATAAGCAGCATGGTATTACCAGTAGTGTATAACGATAATTCACTATAAGTGATCAATGCTAATATAAACAAAATAAGAAAAGGAAGATTATTATGAAAAATGAATTTACCAGAATTATATTAATAGCGGTAGTTATGGTTGCCTTGATCACAGTAATATCACCTGTATCAGCCGCCGACTGGCCGCAGTTCCAATTCGACATTGCAAGTACAGGGAATTCACCAGCCGATGCACCTGATAATGATACTATAAAGTGGATAAGCGATGATATCGGTGCAGTAGAAGGATCACAGGCTATGATCGTAGGAAATAAAGTGTTTGTGTATGCAAATGATAATATCTATGCGTTAAACAGGTCATATGGCACTGTTTTATGGAATACCTCAATTCCAGGTGATGAAATGGCATGGGGTTCCTGGGTGTCACCGGCATACTACAATAATACGATATTCATAAGTACAGGATACAACATTACAAAACTCAATGCACAAGACGGAACAAAGCTGCAGGAGATTGCATTTCCTAATGGCGGATATGCATGTAATGGGGGTCCGGCAGTTGCCGATGGGATGGTATTTGTCGGAAGTGGAGGAAATAATTACTATGCACTTGATGAGAATGATCTCACCACAGTGATCTGGAATTATACAGTTCCAATATCGGGCTCGTCTTCAACTCCTGCTATTGCAGATGGAAAAGTAGTCGTCGGTGAATTGACATGGACAGGATCATCACATTTATGTTGCATTGATGAATTCACAGGAATACAGATATGGGCAACTGAACTCCCTGGAAATATCGGTGGATCTGCTTCGATCGATGCTGCAAACGACATAACCTATATCGTAGTAAGTACTGATTTTCCCGGGGATATGGGTGAGATCTATGCACTCAATTTTACCACAGGTGATGTGGTCTGGAACAATACTATTACTTATTCTGACTCTACACCGGTGATCTCGGGTGATTACATTTATGTCTCAGGAAGCGTTAATGCTCCCGGAATTACCTACTGTTATGATCGATCAGGTACACTTCAATGGAGTGTTCCTCATGGGAGTTGGACGATGTCACCTGCTGTTGCAGACGGTAAATTGTTTACCGGAGATATTGCACCCTGGGGCACCAGTGATGGAATTTATGTATTTGATGCTATAACAGGAACACCGATCTGGTCATATGAGCATGCAGGATCATCGCCATCTATAGCTTGTCCTGATCCGATCGTGGTCAGTATAGGTAATGATAGTAAAGTTTATGCATTTGGTACAAAATGCTATGATTGGAAAGAAGAATGGTTTGGTGAAGGTTCTAACGGCGGAACCTTAATTACTACAACCGAGCTTAGGGATGCAATTAACCACTGGACAGATGATCTACATGTAAGAGGATATAGAATGTCTACGGAAGATCTGCAGGAGATCATATCAGCATGGTTATCATCATGAAATATCCAACTATAATTGTTTGCACACTATTATTTGCTGGAATTGCACTACTGATGCCGGCATCTGCTTCAGACTGGGCGCAGTTCCAGAAGGACCAGGTCAATACCGGATGGACGGCTGATAGCGGTCCCATATCAGACCCGATAGCAGCATGGAATAAACAGACAACAGGTACCGGGATGGGTGGTATTGATGTAGCCCCGATAATAGCAGGTGACCAGGTCTTTGTGGTCGATTACCAGGCTATTGTATGGGCTTATGATAAGACCACGGGTGAAGAGAACTGGCATACATCATGTTCACAACCCGGGACATATGAATTGTCTACTCCGGCATACCATAATGGAATACTCTATGTTGCAACAAGCGCTGGAGATTTCAACCAGGGATATTGCAAGGTTACTGCACTGAATGTTAATAACGGTGTTATACGCGAGAGTAAAACACTTAGAATAGAAGACGGATTCCAGTTAAATACACCAGTTACTTATTCGGATGGTAAGATATATGTTGGTGAGTGGAGTGGTAGTACCACATCTACAAACGGTACTGGTACATACTACTGCCTCGATGCTAATGATGTAACGCAAATACTCTGGGAATACCAGTCTGACCGTACGACCGGTTATTACTGGGCCGGTGCTGCAATCGTAGGTGATTACATTCTTTTTGGTGATGATACGGCAATTGTAACATGCCTGAATAAGAACGATGGAACATTGGTGGATTATATTGATATCTCCAAGCACTGCGGTTGCAGTGACCCAGTAGAAAGGATCCGCTCATCTATTTTGTGGAATGCAGGGACCGGTCATATCTATTTTACTGCTAACAACCGTGATAATGCAAACGGCGGTTACGGGACCGGTCATTTATATGCGGTTCCCTTTAATAGTGCAACGGGCGATCTGGGCAGTGATAATGCCCTGGGTGGCGGCAGTTGTAAATGGAGTTATGATCTGTGGAACAGCAAATCCACTCCTGTATATTATGACGGCAGGATCTATGTCGGTGGCGGATATAAGATGTATACATCCAAACAGGATGGAAAGATATGTTGTATAGATGAAACCGACGGGAGTCTGATCTGGGAATGGACCAGTTCGAATGGCAGAGTTAAGGCATCTCCGGCACTCTCGGTTGTGGATGGGCGCAAGTTCATTTATTATACTACAAATGTGTATGATGGCAGTGCATACTGCCTTGAAGATATGGGTGATACATATGAGACCAGATGGGTGTGGAACCCACCTGCACCTGATAACCAGTATTTCCTGCATGGAATGGCTATCTCTGATGGATTTGTTTATTGTGGAACTGATTATGGCAGGTTCTATGCACTACAATCCGATTGGAAAGAAGAATGGTTTGGTGAAGGTTCTAACGGAGGAACAGATGTCACTACTACTGAGGTTCAAGATGCTATTCATAGGTGGTTGGATGGTCTACCTGTGAGAGGATATATATTATCTTTGCCAGATCTGCAAGAAATTATAGCGAAATGGCTAATGTAAGAATAAAATCCTCGCTTACACCGCCTTACTGCACTCATCCGGCTATGGAAGTGACTGCTATAAATCATCTTTACCGGATTGAACGCTGGTCACATCCTACCATGCCTGAGAATAGATATTAGAAGCCAGAATCCCATTATTCCAGCACTGAGAAAACCTACAATACCTATCGCCGGGATATCCTGCCATCGTGGTGGAATACCTGAAAGAACAATTAATCCGGAGCCTATAATAAGCGATGCCAGTACAATAGCAAAACTGACACGGTTGCTGACCCTATCAAGAGTATTAATTGCTGGTGTAAGTCCGTGATGTTCGATCCTGATCGTACTATGTCCGCTTTTCGCCTGCTGCAGAATATCACGCACCTCCTGGGGGATTTCTTTTAAAAGCTGGATGATCTGGGTACTGAAATTCAACATATCATCTGCCATGCGTTTTGGATGCATACGCTCCATTCGGATACGTTTAATAAAAGGAGCTGCCACACTGTTATAGTCGAAATCCGGGTCAAGCATCATACCAAGTCCTCCTACAGTGGTCATCGCTTTAACCATTAAAAAAAGATTGGGAGGAATATGCAGTTGGTGACGTGCGATTATGTCCATAAACTGCTGGAGGATCCGTCCTCCATGAATCTCTTTTAAGGGTTTATTGAGGTACTGCATCGTGATATCTGATATATCCTGTTCCAGTTTTCGGCGATCGATCTCCACATCAGACCTAACAAGCCGTAGCAAAATATCAGCTGATTTTACTTCATTCTGATGGACAATTGCTATAACGAGATCTACAAAATCTTCTCTGGTTTGCCTACCGATATGTCCCATCATACCGAAATCCAGATAGCAGATCACATTATCATTCAGAATCATTATATTACCCGGATGAGGATCGGCATGGAAGAAACCATGTATAAAGATCTGTTTGAAGATTAGCTCTGCACCACGGATTGCTATCACTTTTTTTTCATAGCTCTCACGATCCAGTCGTTCGATGTCAGAAGCTTTGATCCCATCAATATATTCCATTGTAAGCACTTTTGTAGTAGTAATTTCAGGGAATATTTTTGGAATATAAATATGTGGTTCATTCAGAAACTGGATTGCAAATCGCTCAATATTGATTGCCTCATTGTTATAATCAATTTCTTTCATTAGGGTTTCTGCAAATTCAGTTACGATCTTTGTGGGGCTATATATCCGTAATTCTTCTATATTTTTCTCAAGCAGCATGGCTAAATTTAGCATGATCTCCAGATCAACTTCAATCGTCTTGTGGATATCAGGACGCTGTATCTTGACTGCCACATCCTCACCGTTTATGAGAGTTGCACGGTGTACCTGTCCAATGGAGGCCGCAGCGATCGGAGTTTCATTAAATTCATAAAAAATAGTATCCAGTGGAGCTTTCAGTTCTATTTCAATTATATCCTTAACATCAGCAAATGGAAATGATGGCACATGATCCTGAAGTTTCTCAAACTGGGTAATAAACTCCATAGGGATCAGATCCGGACGTGTAGATAAAAACTGTCCCATCTTTATAAAAGTAGGTCCAAGTTCTTCCATTGTCATCCGTACCCGTTCTGGTAGAGTATATTCCCTTATCATCTCCTGCTGTTTTCTGATACTTTTTGGAAGCACAATATCAATATAATGCCCGATATGCAAGCTATCTATAATATCGCCAAACCCGTATTTAAATAGAACAGCAAGAATCTGATGATAACGCTCAATGTGATGATACGTACGTGATACTATTCCAATTTTTTGTATATGCATTTTGTCTCCTATTTATAACCCACCCGTGAACAGAGACTTATAACCCCAGGGGCAGAGGAGGTAAGGTGATGGGTGTACCCATAGATTTAGAGCCAGTTATATCGAATCCGGAGCTTAGCAATACTCAGATGTATGCTTATCCGTTCACAGCAATTGCTTAAAGGCCACGGCTCTGCTACGTTTTGTAGACCAGCCCTGCCTGCTAAATGTGATTACTGTTTGTCACGTATACTAAATTCAGTGCTATAAAGAATATTGATGATGAAGCATTAATGACTATTCCGAGAGTTTCTTTAATTCCTCTTCGAGCTTGTCAATTTTTTTCTCAAGACGTTTAATATCTTCTGTTATTTCAGTTTTAGACTTGCCTAAGGTTTCCTTCACTGTTTCAGAGATCCTACTTTCGATTTCTTCTTTCTGTTTCTTCTGCTCTTCAATAAGTTCCCTTATGAATTTCTTGCCTTCTTCCTTGTTGATCTCTCCTTCATCAATAAGTTCTTTTACGATTTCGTTTATTTTTTCTTCAGTGAGTGCCAGGGCACCTATTCCAAAAAGACCCAGTTTCTTGATAATTTCAATCATATACAACAACTCCTCTTTATGATAGATATTTTATTATATTTATCTGTGTGCATTTTCGCATGAATGGTCATGAAGATCAAAACACGGATCGTATCAGCTATCCGGTATATAGCATAGTTATTCATGCGCTGGAATATTTTCCGGCTTTCTTTAATAGCATCGACGATGATAGAAAGTCCGGGCCTTGTGAATACAATATCAGCTGCTGATTTCGCAGCGTCCGTTGCGCCAGCAACGGCAAGTCCTACATCAGATTTTTTAAGTGCAGGTGCATCATTAACCCCATCCCCGGTCATACCCACGATATGCCCTTTATCCTGGAGTAGTTCGACGATATGATACTTATGTTTGGGATAAAACTCTGCAAAACAATCGACATCTTCAATGATTTGTCTGCATTATCTGCTTTATGTTCCTGCCAGAATCCAACAATTGCATTTACGAGGAGTAGTATAGAGATTATCAAGAAATCTTCCCAGTGATGGATTATAGCAGACAGGATTGCAGCGACCTCGATCATCCAGGGAATAGGTCCCCAGAAATAAAGGACATACATGATCAATTGATTTTAGAAGAGGGAGTATATTTTGACCTGTCAGAGGGAATTGAACTCCAAGTACTTGAAATCAAGGTAGATGAAGAAACAGTCTATTTCTCACTGGTTAAAGATGGTCTAGTGTCAAGTCAACATTCAAGTGTCAGATTGTGAAGGACATATGACACTATTATAAAATTAACCAGTCGAATAAGGAAGAGCGAGTAATCGCTCTTCCTTATTCGACTGGCTATCATTTTCGCCCTCTGAGAGGAAAAAGGAACCGCAGATAAAAGTTGCA
>JAIOQW010000363.1 GCA_021108405.1 Methanosarcinales archaeon | reverse complement strand
CACATTACTCTCTCTTCATCTATCAAGCAATTAATACTCATAAAATTATCCAGATTACAGGCGAGATCTACTATGAAGTCATAATTGCTAAATTGCAGACCTGTTGGGTGACCTGTTTCATTGAATGTGCCAGTGCAATAATGATAGCGTGTTATTAATGGCTTTATTGGTGCTGTAAAAATATATATTGCTGATGTAGCCAATTCACCAACTTCATGGTTGGTAAATCCGGTAATAATCGGTGATGTGGAATCAGGAAGTACATCAGCTAAATATGCAATCTTCTTAAAGGAGACTGCTGTATCATCGTAATATCTGCCTGAATTATATACCGACTGCAATATCTGACATCTCTCACAACCAGCAAGTGATGCAGTTGTATTACCGCATGTAGATGTATTGAAATAATCGTTACAATACCACAATTCTGAACACGGATCAAATTGATATGCAACATCAACAATTATAATACCTTTGAGGTTTCTTTCACATGATGGCAGTTGAGTTTCTTCATTAGCATATGCATAAGCAAGCCTTCCTCCTCTACTAGCCCCAAGTATATACATCTGATCATTTCCCTGGCCAGTAAAAAATCTTATGATTCTTGCAAATTCTACTGACGTTCTTACATCATTAATTTGAGTTGACAGATTCCAGTCCTTCATGAATGAGCAATTACCGGGATCAGCATAGCAGTATGGTATTTCTGTATCAGGATATAAATCAGGTACACAACTCCGTCTGTGGTCAATTCCCCATACATCAATATTGTTCTTTGCTAAATAAATCGCAAGGCTATGATCGATCTCTATTCCGGGTGCATCTGTTTGTGTACTCATCATGTACGTAGTCGTGAAATCCATCATAGTTCCTGGAGTCATTATCACTCCAGCATTTATTTTAACCGGACGCCATGGCCTACGTTCTTTAACTACCCTGTGTATACCTATCTTATCGAATTCTCCATCTCCTACCTGTAATATAAAAGTATACTCATAGATTTTATCTAATATCTTTTCTCTGTTTATTGATATTAATTTGATTTCTGACTCTTGCACAAAATTATCAGTCGCTTTAGTAATGCTATTTTGTCTAATAAAATCTGCATGATCTATAGCTTCTGTTGCCAATACACATACTGGTAAAGAAGCCATTACTATACAAATTAAAATATATGATATTATTCTACTCATCAGTTTTCCTCCCTATTTTATTTATAGAGTACTGATATCCACAGCAACTGTATAAATCTTTTTTGTTTTGATCAGACCGTTTTAATTAAAGTTAGTGCAAAATAGAAAACCACAGATTAACGCAAATACACTCACCTCCTACGGAGATGAGTGCCTGCTACGCCTGAAGGGCGTGCAGGTAACGCAGATATTCAGATAGCGTATCCGCGGTTAATTGAGTTTACCAACAAATAATGCAACGATCACAAAAAAGGAAATAATATATAATTGATAATGTCTTGTAAATTGATTATTCATGTCAAACAATACTATCAGTTATTTATTGGGCAACCATGCTATTGCGCAGGCAATATCACAATGCAGTACAGATGTGGTGGCAGGATATCCTGGTACTCCCTCATCAGAGATCATTGAATTCCTGGCCGCAATAAAACCGGATTGCCATATAGAGTGGTCGGTAAATGAAAAAGTTGCCATGGAAGTGGCTATAGGTGCTTCATGGGCAGGTGGGCGTAGTGTAGCTACCATGAAACACGTGGGTTTGAATGTTGCCTCTGACCCGTTCATGACACTTGCATATACAGGTACCAGAGGCGGTATGATCATCATCTCTGCTGATGATCCCGGATGTCATTCCTCCCAGAACGAACAGGATAACCGCAGGTATGCAGCATTTGCACAGATACCATGTCTTGACCCTGCCGTGCCCCAGGAAGCTTATGATATGGTTTCTTATGCTTTTGAATTCTCTGAAAAGTTCAATATGCCTGTAATGCTTCGTCCGACTACCAGGGTATGTCACGGTAAATCAGGTATTAAATTGAGGACGTCTACACCAGTCCATCACGAAATAGGTTTTAAAAAAATACCCTCAAGATGGGTGATGCTTCCGGCCCATGCGCGTTTGCGACATAAGGATCTGATCAATAAACAACAAGAGATGGCGCAGGAGCTTGGATCATCAAAATGGAACGATCTTGATATTATAGAAGGGGCAAAAATTGGTATCATAGCCTCTGGTGTAGCATCAGTATATACAAAAGAATGTCTGGAAAAACTTAGCATAAAAGCATCATTCTTAAAAATATCAACCTATCCGCCTCCTGTTGAGCTTATTAAAGAACTGCTGGGCATAGTAGATAAGGTATTGGTCATAGAGGAAATGGAACCTATAGTGGAAGATGTTGTAAGATCAATATCAAATTCAATATCAAATAAAGAAATAGAGATACATGGGAAGGACATTATTCCCGGATATGGAGAACTGAATGTATCAATAATAGCATCTTGTATGGCTTCTTCCGGTTTTACGGAAAATCAAAAGGAAGCTGATATTGTTGATAAAACTTCTATTGAACTGCCGAACCGTCCGCCTGTTATGTGTCCTGGCTGTCCGCACAGGGCCACTTATTATGCTATGAAAAAGGCCTTTGGCAAAGATGCTATATTCCCCGGAGATATTGGATGTTATACTCTTGGTGTCCAGATGGAGACCATGGACACCTGTCTATGTATGGGTGCCAGTATAACCACAGCCACAGGGATTTATCATGCAGGTGAGACAAAGCCTATCTGCTGTTCGATCGGAGATTCTACTTTTTTACATACTGGTATTCCAGGCCTGTTAAATGCAGTGTATAATAATGCTGATATTACTGTTGCCATACTTGACAACAGGACCACTGCCATGACAGGTCACCAACCTCATCCAGGTACGGGACAGACTGTTACGGGTGATGCTACCTATATGGTATTGCTGGAAGATATTGCAAAGTCCTGTGGTGTACAGTTCGTCAAGGTCACTGACCCGTTTAATATTGAAAGTACTACTGAGATCTTTGATAAGGCTAAAAAGCACAAAGGAACTTCGGTGGTCATATCAAAACAGGAATGTATTATCACTGCCCGTCGGCGAGGTATAAAACCCACACCTTTTGAAGTTGATATAGATAAATGCAACGGGTGCAGGATGTGTATAAAGTTCGGTTGTCCTGCAATACAATTCACTGATGCGCAGGTGGAAGGAGAGAAGGGATATGCACATATTAGCAACCTATGTGCAGGATGCGGGGTATGTGCCAGTATCTGTCCATTTGATGCCATTAAGGAGGTTTGCTGATGATAGAGTTTGATCTTGTGATAGTAGGTGTGGGCGGTCAGGGTGCTATTTTAACTTCAGATATTGTAGGTCTGGCAGCAGTGAACTCAGGTGTTCCGGTACAAGCATCAGAAACCCATGGTATGGCTCAGCGCGGCGGCTCGGTAGAGAACCATGTGAGGATAGGCCTCACATACGGTTCTTTGATACCCAAAAGACAGGCAGATTGTATTTTAGGATTAGAACCGGCTGAAGCTTTACGAGCTGTAGATTATCTTTCATCCCAGGGCGTGATAGTGGTTAATACCAACCCTATCCTGCCTATTACTGCGCTCTCGGGCGCTTGTGAGTACCCTGATGTGGATATGATGATAAACGAACTGCGAAATTATTGTAAAGAGTTAGTAGCAGTTGATGCAAATTCTATTGCTAAACAGGCAGGTCATCCTCTTACTGCAAATGTTGTTATGATAGGTGCACTGTCTAAGTTTATTCCTCTGAGTGTAGAAGCGTTGGAAGAGAGTATACGCAGACTTGTACCGCCAAAGACAGTGGATGTAAATATTGAAGCATTCAGACTGGGAAGGTTGCAATAAATACCTATTTAATCCTAAAAGTAAATAGGCTAATTTATGCTTAGAGTAACTTTTCTCGGGACATCAGGTAGTGTACCAACACCTGAACGCAATACTTCAACCATACTTATCAACAGAAAAGGCGAACTTATTCTATTCGACTGCGGTGAAGGTGCTCAACAGCAAATGATGCGTGCTAAGACAGGTATGGGCAATTTATCATCTATTTTTATCACTCATTTTCATGCAGACCATTTTCTTGGTATTCCCGGTTTGGTCCAGACAATGAATTTCAATGGCCGAACTAAACCACTGAACATCTATGGTCCTCATTGGGTTGAAGAATTTGCCAGGATTATGGCTGCACTTGGTTTTTATAAATTGAAATTTGACATTAAAGCCATTGAGCTGAACCCGGGTGACATCGTGGATAGAGGTGAGTATCATATCAAAGCTATAAAAACAAAACACAGTGTACCTTCTATAGGTTATGTACTTACTGAAAAAGACAGACCCGGGCGTTTCGACCGCAAGAAAGCTAATGAACTTGGTATACCTGAGGGGCCATTGTTCAAACGTCTGCATATGGGAGAAGATATCAAGATCAATGGCCGGATCATAAAGAGTAGTGAAGTAGTAGGGCCACCAAGACCAGGTCGCAAGATCGTTTACTCGGGAGATACCAGACCATGCAGCGAAATCATTGCTGCAAGTAGTGGAGCTGATCTGCTGATCCATGACGGGACTCTTGCTAATGATATGGTAGATTGGGCTAAAGAATCCATGCATTCCACTACTGGTGAAGCAGCATCCTTAGCAGCCCAGGCAAATGTTCATCAACTTGTACTTACTCATATCAGTTCAAGGTACTCAGAAAATACTGATGTACTATATAATGATGCTAAACATGAATTCAAGAATGTGACGATTGCTAATGAATTCATGGAGATTGAGATTGCCTATCGTGACGGTTGATCTTTTTCAATTCATTTAAAGTTCCCAGCCTTGTTCCATCCAGTAAATAGGCTTCTCCTTCATCAAGGTTGATGGCTTTTGATGAAAAAACAGGTCCTAATAGATCTTCATGAAGTGATTCATTAAAGGCAGCACCTCCACAGAGTTCACAAAAGGCAGGCATGATTATTACTTCCGGGTCTGACCACTGCATCTGTGTTTTGTTTATCCGGTAATGATCTTCTAGTGACTGATGATCCATGCTGGTTCGTATCCATGCCGGTTCTGCGCTGCTGTGACCCATTGTATCTGTAAAACGGATGGTCGGGTGATTATGTGCTATCAGTATATGTTTGCAGGACAGCAGGTCAAGGGCAGGCCAGGTATGGCCATGGAAATACCCTACACCATCCAGGACAAAACCTTTAACGGGTCTTAGTGTTATACGGGATGGATCAGGCATGAGCTTTATTAATTGTTCCATATCTCCATCGTGATTGCCGGGCACAATATCTACACTGGCTTTATGTGATATTTTATCAAGAAAATATGGTATTTCTTCTCTTTCCTGCCAGGATATCCAGGGGATGTTGTGTTTAATATCTCCCAGTAGCACGACCCTATCCGGTTTAATTGTTTCAATATATTGCAGGACTCTTGTTAACCCTTTATCAGACTGGCTTGGAATAACAATGCCACTATTATTATGAATATCCCATTCAATTCCTAGATGAAGATCGGCAAGAACCAGTACTCGGATGGTATTCTCAACTCTTATGGCTGGTTCATTTACTAAAGGTTCGATGATGATGGACATAATGTGAGGTAAGAACAAAATCCTCCCTTCGGTCAGATTTTCGATATATCAAGTTATACTTGATATATTATAAAAATAAATATGCGCCGATCGGGACTCGAACCCGAGTTCATGGCTTGGCAAGCCACGGTGATAACCACTACACTATCGGCGCAGTATAATGACATCTCTTTGGAAAATATAGTATTTAGACTTTTGGTTTCACATCGGACCTATTGTATGAAAGTAAGTAAAATAGACCGAATCTATTATCGTACATAAATATATTAATGTATGGCACTTCTAATCATATATATTATTTAATAAATCAGGAATAACAATTATTAAAATGCACTGTAATCAATAAAATGGTGAAACCATGAAACAGCAAAAAAATCACATATCCGGATTTCAAGGTGAAATCTTCGCTATAGCATCGAAAAATGTCATATCACTTCCACCCACTACAAACATTATGAGTACTGCCAAAACAATGCTAAAATACGGATATAGACGGGTTCCGATCTCAGATGCTGGTACGAATAGACTGGTAGGGATCGTCACAAGTCTGGATATTGTGGATTTTCTAGGTGGTGGGCTCAGACATAATCTGGTAATGAACCGATATAATGGTAATCTTGCGGCCGCCATTAATGAAGATGTCAGGGAGATCATGAAAAAGGATGTAATAAGTCTTAATCTCAACAGTTCCATTAATAATGCCTTATTGACCATGATCGAAAAAAATATAGGAGGACTTCCTATTCTTGACGACCATAGTGCAGTAGTGGGGATGGTATCTGAGAGGGATTTTGTTAAAACTATAGCAAATATTACTACATCCAAGTATATTAAGGAGTATATGAGTAATACAGTAGTCACTGCTCCCCCTAACATGTCAGTAGAAGAAGCTACCAGGACCATGATCAAAAAAGGGTTTAGAAGATTACCAATTGTCAAAGATAATATTCTTCTCGGTATAATCACAGCATCGGATATCATGAGATATTTAGGAAGTGGTAAGATATTTCAAGAACTTACTTCTGGTGACGTCACAGATGCCTTTCAGGTCCCTATTAAAAGTCTGATATTAAAAGATATCATCTGGACGATCTCAAATATAGATATAGGTAAAGCCGCATCCATGATGCTGAATAATAAAGTTGGAGCACTTCCTATTATCGATGATGGGGAGTTATGTGGCATACTAACTGAACGTGATATTATGCGATCCCTTATTGATTGATCTAATATATAAGGAGAATATGAAGATGAAAGTTAGAGATATAATGAGCACACCAGTACATATAATAGCATCCGATGAACCGATTTCAAGAGCACGGAATCTGATGTTGAAACACAACTTAAGCCGATTGGTGGTAATTGAAAAACCACAACATGATGAAAAATCTTTAGAAAACTCCGAAGAAAAGCCTATTGGTATTGTAACCAAGACAGATCTGAGTCATAGAATTGATCAGGCCGGACCACAATGGCGCAGGCGTCCAATTGACAATATACCGGTTAATGTGGTTATGACGCCTGATATTATTACCATCTATCCTGATGCTTCAATTACCCAGGCTGCTGAACTTATACTTGATAATAATATCAGTGGACTTCCTGTTATCAGAAGTGAATCTGATAACAAATTGATCGGTATTCTGTCAAAACATGATATTATTAAGTATTATTCAACCATTGATGATCATAGGATTGTAGAAGATATTATGGATGACTTTTTCTTGACTGTCCACAGGCATCATACAATCAGTCATGTGATTCGCGAGATGAACGATAACGAAGTTGATAGAGTTATAATAGTAGATAATGGTCATCATCCTGTAGGGATTATAACTAAGACTAATATCGCTATGAGCAAAATGATAAATACTCAAGGTGAACTTATTAGCAAAGATATTAAAATGGCACGAAAAGACCGCAGCGGTGGTGAGAAGATATTCAGATATGTAAGAGAAGTATCAATAGTTGCAGAAGATATTATGTCAGAATCGATTATAACATTAGATGCAACAACCAGGGCTGTACAAGCAGCAAAGATCATGTCTGATAATCATGTCAAAGGAATACCGATCGTAAATGATAAGATCAAAGGGATCGTCACTGCCAGAAATATATTGCAGGCGGTCATTAACCAAAAGTAGGTGATGTAAATGCAAGTAAAAGACATAATGGTCGAGCCCATTACTATAGATAAATCAGATAAATTGTCATATGCACTTGATATGATGGAAAAATCCGAAACAAGAAGACTCCTTGTAATGCATAATAATCAAATCCAGGGTATTATCACCATGCGATCTATTACAAGAGAACTGGGTACCAGAAAGAAATCAAATCTTCCGGCTTCAGCCATGCATGTGATCACAGCAACAACAGATCATTATAACAAAGTACTTCCGGATACGTCTATTAATGATGGCATAGTACTCATGAACAGGAATGATGGAATACTTTTGGTTATGGAAAACGATTCGGTAATAGGATGGGTAACTCCACAAGAGATTATAAGGCATTCCACTACAAATGATTTCTTTGCAGGTGAGGCAATGTGGTCCCCTCTAACCATAGGGCCTGGTGAAAGAGTTATTCATGCCAGAAGGGTCATGCTTGATAATGATATAAGCAGATTACTTGTAATGGATAATGATATGCTGGTCGGTATAATTACTGAGAATGATATAGCTCGCTCTCTACGAGCTTTTAGGGATATAGTAACAGGAAGTAAGCAAGATAACAGGATCAAGAACTTGCTGGTAGAGGATATAATGACCCGGTCAGTGACCACAGTAAAGTCCAACACACCCATCAGGGAAGTGATAGATCTGGTTCTTGAAAAGAATCTTGGTGGAATGCCTGTAGTTAATCTAAAGGATGAGGTTGTGGGCGTGATAACACGGCGTAGTCTAGTTGAAACCTTTTCGAAAATGGTATAAGAACAAAATCCTCCCTCTGGTCGGATTTTATTGACTGAGGCTCTATAAGAGCAGAAGATTAGAAAATGCGAACGAAGTGAGGATTTTCGATATATCAAGTTATACTTGATATACTTAAATAAAAATGTGATCGGTACATTATTCGTTGGTTAATTCAAATTAACCTCGGATACACTCACCTACTATGGAGTTGAGTGCCTGCTACGCCTTTAGGGGCGTGCAGGTAATACGGATATGCTAAAGGAATATCTGCGTTCATTTGTGTTTATCTGCAGTTTAATATAAAAATCAAAAAATTATATAAAAACACAGCTGATCGTACTAAAGCTATTTTAAACGGCCAGTTATGATAAGATGTTTAAGCTACTTTTCGTACTGCAAATACCGAACTATCAACCTTACGGGCAAGTGTTTCCGGTGCTGTTTTATGCATTAGCCGTTTGATGAGGTTTTCTCTATTTGACCCTATCATTAAAAGATCGAATTGCTGCTGCCTGGTGAGTTGTGCGATCTTATCATCTCGCCTGCCTACCAGTACCTTTGTATCAGCATCTATACCTCTATCACGGGCAACATCGGCAACAGCATCTGCCATTCCCTGCGCCTTTCTTATTCCGCTCTCTTTCATTTTAGTAAGCAGTGTTTCAGAGGTCTTAATAGTTTCACCCAGTCCTCTGCGGGGCATACCTGGTGAAGATGATCTCGCGGCATCAGATAGATACACAGGTCGCTCTTTAACAAGGCCTTCCTCAAGGTCTACAACCTGGACAGCTGTTAGTTTTGCATCATATTTATTTGCAAATTCCGCAGTATAATCCGAGATATTAAACGGGCTGTCGGCCGATACAAGGATATTCTTGTATTCATGGGCATCATGCTGAGGGTCTTTGACCAAAAGAAGATTATACTTTGAATATTTAAATAATCCTGCTGCACGATCACTCAATCCAGGGCCACTGGATCTACCATCCATTGCACTTGATATTACTACATTTGGGTTGATCTTTTGTGATATTTTTAAAATGTCTTTCGGCTGATCTATAACAGCCTTACTTCTCATATCACTTATTTCAACACCATGATCTGATGCTATGTTACTGATCCGGTGGAGCCTATTTTGAAATAACTGCCTTGATTCTTCAGTTTTCCTATACGATTCAAACCTGCGGCTGTTCCTTATTTCAGTTGCTATAAGCGCAGCATCGAAACGATCTGCCATACTTATAGCCTGTGTAGCTGCAGCATCTGAATCCCGGGAACTATCGACCAGTAACTGAATCCTTCTTTTCATTTTAATTTACCTACCATTAATTTATTAATTCCATATTTTTTAATCGTATATCAAGTATAACTTGATATATCGAAAATCCTCACTTCGTTCACATTTTCTAATCTTCGGCTCTTATAGAGCCTCAGTCAATAAAATCCGACCAGAGGGAGGATTTTGTTCTAATGATATTTTATTTTGGTTTATGTGATTATTTAAGCGGATTATTCACGATAATCAGATCACTCATATTGATATGCATTATATACGAATGATATATATAAGTTAATCGACTTTGACGAATCCTATGACGCGTTATTCACTATCATCACAGAGCAAGAAGCATTCCTGGCAATTTTTTCAGAGACACTTCCTGTTAGTAACCGTGATAGTCTGCCTCTATTTGTATGATTCATTACTATCAGGTCAAAGTTACCTTCTGTGGCATATTTGGTAATCTCATTGGAAGGCCGGCCACTTAAGATAACTGATTCAGTTTCAATACCTGCCTTTTTTGCAATCTTTTCTATTGTGCTGCTTATTTCATATCCTTTTTCTGTCATGTTATTTTTCAATTTCTCAACCAATGCCGGTGGGAGGGGTACCTTCTCACCAAGTACACTATCAGGCATATGAGCCATACCACGCTTAGAGGCTTCAGGAAGATATACTATTCTTTCCTTTGCCAGTCCGGATTCTACATCGATCACATGACATGCGATTAGTTGAGCATTATACTGCCTGGCCAGGTTTATTGCAAATAATGGTGCTTTTTCAGGTTCATGATAACTTATAGGTACTAATATCTTATTGAAATCAGCGTCGTTATGATCGCCTCTTACCAGTAGCATGTTGCATTTAGCTTTACGAATAAGTTTATCCGTAACACTGCCTTTCGGACTGTTTGGCCCTGCGCCTATGATCAAAAGATCCGATCTGTTAAATTTTACTTCTTTTAATATGTCATTTGTCGGACCGCCTACCAGGACCCTTGATGAAGAAATGTTGACACCTATGTTTATAGCATTATCTTTTACTGTTTTAAGATGTTTTTTTCCTGTCCGTAACATAGCCCCGATCACTTTTGGGGTCTGGTACATATGCGTATTTACTACATATAACGAAGCAAGGTCTGCCTCAAATTTTCTAGCCATCATTACAGCTTGATCCGTAGCTTTATTCGAGTTTTCGGATCGATCAATTACAAGCTGGATCTTTTTTGTGATTTTCATTTTTTTCTCTTTAACGTTATTAAGTCTTGAGGCGTAATTCATCATTATTAAATGGCATAGATATATACATAATTATCATATTTTTACTATCAATGAACAAAAAGAACCAGATTATGGGATTAAGTGAATAAATATTTATATTAATATCATCAATGATAGTTTTTGTGACACAGAGAAAACATATTGCTATTGAACCGGAATATATAAAAAAAATACAGAATTTGATAGATAAACACCATGGTAATCTCAGTGCAGCTATTCGTGATGCTATTGAACTTACGGAAATAGCACTTCAATATTATGATAGTATTGATGATGCCAAGTCATTAATAACAAATCTTAAGCAAATCCAGGAAGACCAGGTTGTTATACAGGCGCCTCTTTTTCACTGGCTACTAAAAAAGGAAAAGGGGCTTATTATTGATAAACAGACCCTGGATTATTTGATCGATCCATTCAGTATTACGACCATTCCGGAACTACAGGAATATATCAATAATATGTGCCGGGATTTTGGCTGGCACGTAGAAAGCATGATCGACTGTGATGATGATGATAATCCCAAATCTGTATCAATTACTTTTATCAGTAATTATAAAGAGCGTATATATTTTTTAGGAATAATAATATGTAAATTTCTGGCTGTATATAAGAATCTGGGTATTATTTCAGTACATCCGCAACTTGGTGAGCTTGAGATCGAATTAAGGCAAAAGCAGACGAATGATGAAGCCATGCAGGACCTGATAGATAACCTTGGATATATGGTACATATTGAGAAAGAATTTGCTTCACATCCTAATTTCTGGAACCGGCTTATCACTGAACATAGTGCTAGCAACTATAATCTTGTTACAATTCATAGGAATTTCTATGAGGATCTACTGATCGGGAAGATCCCTAAAGCCATACTTACCATTGAAGGTGCAGACAGCCGTCCGCTGGAAGAAATGCCTCTTTCTCAATTCTTATATACTATAAAGACTGTTGCTGAGACCTCACGTATGGTTGATAAGATATATATTGAAGGAGATAATCTCAAAATACGGCATGGGTTTAGAAATATGAAAGCTGTGGAAAATATAAAAAATATTTTTATTAGTATTCTTGAAAGAAGCGGTTATAATTATAGTCCGGAGATTACCAGTACATACATTTACCTGAGACATCTTCCTATGATCGATGATAAGACCAATGAATTATTCAGATCATTATCTGAGAATATCAACAAAGTACCTTTTGTGATATCTGAATTCGTGAAATTCATTAAAACTCATGATAACATTGATTTCCTTGAACAAGTACAGGCTTTCGGTCGCAGGTTAGGTAAACAGATCATGATCCACCATGAAAAGAAATACGGATCAAAATACTGGGATCTTGCAACGTTCACAAAGGCATTTGAAGTAGTTGATAAGCAGATCAGATCCAGTTGGGATATACGAAAAAGTTCAATGGAGTATACAGTTCGTGAATGTGCTTATGCTGATGATCCGAGTAAATGTCATATGCACAGGGAGATATTTAAAGGTGCTCTTGAATATGCATTCGGATCATTAGCTGAAGTCGAGATAATCAAACTGCTGAGTCATGGTGATGAATATTGTGATGTATCTATTCATGTAAGATAATGAGCCAGGAATTTTTTAAGTTCGCTATGTTCTTTAAAAATCAGGTCTGCCTTTTCCAGTTTTTGAGGTTCAATATATGAAGCAACTGCTACACAGTACAGTCCTGCATTCTTTGCCGACTCAACACCCAATATGGCATTTTCAATAACGATACATTCATCCTGTAAAATATCCAGCATTTCCACAGCCTTTAGATAAGGTGCCGGTGATGGTTTTCCTTCTTCTACATCATCTCCGGAGATCACGATATCGAACACTTCGTGAAAGAACTTATTAATTATTAAGTGCACTATTTTGTTATCTGACCCTGATACTACACCGAGGTGGTACCTTTTTTTCAATTGATCAAGACACTCTACCATTCCTTTAAAAGGATGGATTTTATTAATACTTTTAAAGATCTTGCTTTTTCTATTTGCAAGGTCTTTATAATCTTGAGGCCCGGGCGTCCTGCCAGCTCTCGAGAAAACCAGGTTGATCAAACCTTTATGGTTAGAACCTTCAATATCATAGATATCTTGCCTGGAGATATTGATGCCTATTTCATTAAGTGCTGTTATCCATGCATCAGCATGGTATGGCATAGAGTCTACCAGTACTCCATCCATATCAAAGATTAAGGCTTTTATCATAACAAAATCCTCGCTAACGCCCGGATTTTCTTGACCGACATTCCGGAGGAATGGAGGATTAGAAAATATAAAGTATTTTCGATTCAAGTTATACTTGATATACTATGAAAATTTATCTAACATGATATTTGATTTCAAGCTGTTGCCTCTACAGACCTCATAACGATCGACTTCTGTGGACATTTCTCAACACACTGCCCACAATTAGTACATTTCTCCTGATCGATCTCAGCTAAGAAATTTGTTACTGTGATTGCTTCAGCAGGGCAGTTCTTCACACATATTTTACAACCTATGCATCCGAACTCACATACAGCTTTTACGGCTTTTCCTTTATCATGTGACCTACAAAGTACATGTACCTGTTCGCTGTCATTTGCCATAACCATTACACCATTAGGACAGACCTCTACACATAAACCGCAGCTTTTGCATAAGTTCTTGTTAATATGCGGAAAATGATCTTCACCTATCTCGATAGCACCGAAAGGACAGGCTCGTACGCAGGTCCCACGTCCCATGCATCCATACTTGCATCCTTTCTCACCAATAGATGTCATCATGACCGCTCTGCAGTCCTCAATACCTACATAATCTATATTATCTGTGCAGTGTAATCCGCCATTGCACCTGACAAAAGGATAAATGCTCTCAGCTTCTTTCACTTCCTGGCCCAGCAGTTCACCAACAAGTTTAGCAGTATCAAAACCGCCAACCGGACAACCATCAACTGGTGCAAGTCCATCTACAACTTTCTCACCGAAATCAGCACAACCTGCATATCCGCATGCTCCGCAGTTAGCACCAGGCAGTACTTCAATTACCTCTTCAACGAGAGGATTGGTCTCAACTGCGAATTTTTGTGATGCCCATATAAGAATAATACCTACTAAGAACCCTATCCCTCCGATGACCAGGGCAGATCCTCCGATTATTGCTACAGGGTTCATGTTGGGATCACCTGGAAGTAACTAACAAAGGCCATTGATAATAGTGTAGTAATAAAAAATGCATGTGGTAATCCTTCAACAGCTTCTGGTACTTTTAATGCATTGGATTTCTCACGAATAGCAGCCATTAACAACATCACCATAGTATATCCAAGACCGGCTGTAATACCATAGAAAACACTCTGTATAAAACCATAATCAAGTCTTGCATTGAGTATTACTACACCAAGGATAGCACAGTTGGTGGTTATCAAGGGCAAAAAAATACCCAGTGACCTATATAATGGAGGACTGTATTTACGAATAATGAACTCAACTAACTGTACAAGGAAAGCGATAACGATGATAAAGCTGATCGTTGTTAAGAATGTTAGCCCCATAGGTAATAATAGGTAAGTATAAATCAAAAACGAAGCTATTGATGCCATTATCATGACAAATAACACAGCAGCTGACATGCCTGCGGCACTTTTAGTCTCCTTTGAAACGCCTACGAATGAACACAGCCCAAGGAACTGGACAAGCAGGAAGTTTTGAACAAATATCCCGTTTACTGCAATTGAAAATAAACTATCTTCCATTTATTATGCCCCCTTTTTAGCTTTTCTGATCTTATTATAATTTACCATTGCCATTAATACACCAATAGTCATGAATGCTCCTCCCGGAAGGATCATGAATGTAGCTGGTGTTATTGGTATACTGATCAATTTTAGTCCGAACAGTACGATCTCTCCGGTACCCAACAATTCCCTGATCGCACCGATAGCCACCAGTACGACAAAGAAACCGGCTCCGATACCAAATGCATCAACAATAGAGAATTTCACAGTATTCCTGTTGGCATATGCTTCGGCCCGTCCGATGATAATACAGTTGACCACAATAAGTGGGATAAATATTCCCAACGCTTCATATAATGGTGGTGTGTAAGCCTCCATTACCATATCAATTATAGTAACAAAAGTACAAATTATTATAATAAACATTGGAATACGGGTTATAGGAGGTATCTGTTTTCTCAGTGCAGATACTATGGTATTTGATCCAAGCAGAACAAATAAAGCTGCTCCTGACATACCTATAGCGTTTTCCACCGATGTAGTTACTGCAAGTGTGGGACACAGTCCCAGTACCAGAGCAAATACCGGATTGTCCTTTACAATTCCTCTAAAAAATTCACCTGCAATTGTCATATCTGCCATAATAAATCCCTCAAATTAATTTACTCATTTGCTTTAATCTCATCCATTGCCGCATGAAGTCCGTCTATCACTGCCACAGACGAAACAGTAGCTCCTGTGATCGCATCTATTGCTCCACCGTCCTTTGAAAGCATCAGGTCATCCTCTGCAACCCCCGGGAACTGACCGGTGAAAGAATCTTCAATGATCTTCGCACCCAGACCAGGTGTTTCCGAATGTCCCATGATCTTTACTCCGGTAACTGTATATTCGGTATTAATTCCGCCAGCTAATGTAATCGTACCCTGTGAACCAGGTTGATCATGGAAGAAACAATAACCTACTAAATTATTACTTGCATCAAATGCCTGGTAATATAATGTTTCATCACCCGATTTAACAGGTTCAAAATGGTCGGCGTCAGGATTTACTATTTTTAAAGACAACTGTCTTTGTTCTTCCTGATATACCTTCAATTGCGCCTGGGTGGGTATATACAGAGCACCTAATACCACAGCAGCAATTACTGACAGTAATAATATTTTCACCATTACCATAACATATTCTTTATTCATGCGCTCACCTCATTAACAGGCTTTGGGAAGGTATTTTTCTCAATAAATGGTGCTACGGCATTTGCAAAGAAAACAGTATACAGCACAGCGACGACATAATCATATGTAAGATACCCGTATACTACTGTTAATATACCGCATAATATCCCATAGATAAATCTACCTTTCTTTGTGATAGGTGATGTAGTTGGGTCAGGAGCTAGTATGAATATTCCAAGAAATAGCATTCCTGTAATCACATATGAAAGTTCTTCTCCAATTAGTAGTGCCATCACAATAGTTGATATTAAATAAAGAGTGGGAATACGCCAGTCTATATATTTTTTATATATTAGATACAATCCACCAATGATTAAAATTAAAGAGGATACTTCTCCCAGTCTACCGGATCCGTATTCAATAAAAAGATCCGTATATTCACTTATATGTGGTATGGATTCGGATCCTGTAAGCGTTCCCCATGACATATTCATGAATACCCATGCAGCTATGGCAGGATTAAAAAGTGTTGAACCAAGACCGCCAAATGCATGCTTCACCAGAGCAACGGCAAAGAATGCTCCAACAACAGGGATCCACAGAGCAACAGTTGGTGGGAGAAGTAGTGCCATTACCAATCCTATTAATACAGCATCTCCGTCTTTTATTGTTAATTCCTGTTTTGTTAATTTTTGAATACCGGTCTCAGTAAGAACTGCAGCTAATACACTTACCAATACTACTGCCAGTGCTTCCGGACCAAATACTACTGCTGAGAACAAGGAAAGTACTGCCAGTATAGCGATCTTACTCCACATGATCTTATTAATAGTAACTCCCTCCCTTATGTGGGATGGGTGTGAGACAGTCAGTTTCATGCTATACCTCCTGAAATAAATGGTTCCCCTAACAGGCAGGGATTCTCACATGATTGACATCCCGGACTGGGAGTAGCCTCCTCATCCGGAATGGTAAGTAATTTGACAAGTTCTGCTTTAGCAAACTTGATCAACTGTATTATATGTCGATTTGAAGGGCAGGCATAATTACACTTACCGCATTCAATACAACTAATAACGTGTAATTTGAAACATTCATCATACATCCCCATATCAGAAAATGAAGCGATCCGACCTGGTAATATATTAACAGGGCATACATCCACACAGCGTGCACAGTGTATACACGGACCCGGGCTCTCACGTAATACTTCATCAGTAGACTGAACAATGATCTCAGTCGTGGATTTGATAACAGGCACTTCATCATTTGGCTGTGCGGTTCCGTTCAAGCTTCCATTCATGATGATCTTGCCAGGTTCGCCCGAATACCCACCGCTTGATTGTATTACTTCCTTGAAACTGGTACCTATATTTACACGTAGCGTGCCAGGGTTGCGTACAGCTCCTGAAACAGTGACATTAACTTCTATAGAAGGAATGCCGTCATTAACTGCCCTGGTAACTGCCAGTGCTCCGCTGGCACTTGATAGTATTACTCCTACATCCAGCGGAGTCTGTGTATTCGGAACCGGGATACCTGTAATCTCATGGGCTAACAGATTTGTCATGATCGGGGAATAATTATTCTTGGCTGTAATTATTTCAACATTTTCATCACGCAATTCGGACTTTATTTTCGATAATAGCGATTGATTGTATTTATGAATAATAAATGCACCATCCAGTGCACCCGACCCTTTCATCAGGAGTCTCATTCCTTCAATGATCTTCGGGATATTTTCAGGAGCACAGTTGCTGTTAACGTCACCTGGAAAGGTTAGATTGATCAGGACAGTATCTATTCTATTATATGTGGTGAGCATATCATACAAAGGATATCCGGTAACATCAACTATTCCTGCTTCTTGTACTGCATTTATAATATCTTCTTTTGAAGGGTTGTTATTCGCTTTAAGCTCAATTGCCCTATTTGACTCATCCGACTCAATAACTATACTTGGTATTTTACCACAAAGAGGATGAAGTCGCTCTTCTATGGCAACAACATGCCCTGCTATACTTGAGTGGACCGGTGCGCAAAGACCATCACTGCTCTCACCGATCTTCTGGCCTATCAGAACCTCATCTTTCACTTTCACCAGTGGTTTACAGGTTATACCAATATGTTGCAATAATGGGATGACTACTTGTTTTCCTGGCTCCTTTTTTTTCTTCGGAGTTTCTTTTTTTACCTCTTCTGTTGTCATTTGATCACCTCAACAGGTTTTGGTCTTGCCGGGATTATCTCAACTGTGACTTCATAGGTGGTAAAATCTGTTGGTGGGTCTGTCTGGGCAGGGTCTGACTCATATCCCAGAGCGATCCAGTCTATTACAGATGTATTACCATGACAGTCAGCACACCATAGTGCGCTTTTCCCAAGTGCACTTTCTTCTGATACAATGTTGTGGCTTACCGGGTAATATGCATCCGTCTTTCTTAATACAGCATTGGGATAGTCAGGGATCTTATCATAATTAAAATCAAAATTTCGCATGTTCTTAACGCTATTATTACTATCTTTAGTTATACCGGCAGCCCTTACATGGGAAAGCAAGATAGGAGTACCTCTAAGTGTACTTGAGTTCGGATTACTCGTAATATCTTTATCATTCCCTTCATCCCACCAGGTTATACTAATTACATTACAGGGTTTAAGAATTGCATCAGGGTCTTCCTTGTCACATGAATGTGGTATTCCTTCTGTAATACCGTTGAACCATCCGAATGATGGCAGGAAATCTTGTTGTATATGTGCAACTTTTTTATGGCCTGTTGAATAATCCACTGAGGATATTGGCATACCCCCCGGTAGTTCTCCACCAGGAAGAATTGGGATATGACATGCTTCACACCCTACTTTCTTAAGATGGGCATCAACGATCATGCCGTGTGTGACACCTGCATGGCAGTCTATACACTGTTTCATGGGATAGGTGTTGTCAGATGGTTTTGAAAGATTGACCAGACTATCTTTTGCTATCTGGTGGTTTTCTGTTATATGACACTGTAAGCAGGTAACATTTGCATTGGCATGTACGTCGTATCTATTATATTCATCACTACCCCACATCGGCGCAGTGACTTCAACTTCACTTAAATGACATTCTCTGGCACATGTTATTTCGGATGGACTGATCCAATCAATTATACTCTTATCACTGTCCTTATCCTCCTGGTGACATGTTGCACAATCCATGGTTAAGCTTCCTCCGATAATTCCATCGCTATCATGAATAGTATAGAGATCATCTTTTCTAAAATGACAGGAAGTACATTCTACCTCTGCAGCGGCAGTAGCGATTGTGACACTATGCGTGGGAATACCATGTATGTGACACTGATCACATCCCGCTGCGACTCTTTTTCCTGCAGTTATATCAAGTAGGTTCAAGTGCAGGATATTCCACTCTGCTTCAATGAACTTATTATTAACATTTTGCACATGGTATGAATTAAATACATCTGTGTCTGCAGTTGAATGACAGCCCTCACATGCCTCATCCGACCACGAACCATTTCCAATATAATGGGCGGCTTGAGCCTGGTTCCCATTATAATTGAGGTTCCCGAAAAAAATTATAATAGCAAGTGTTAATATAATAACAATAAATCCCATAATTACTTTCGTCATTTTAATACCACACTATACTTAATCCTCTTTTTTAATCGAAGTCGTCCGTGCTGTTGAATAAAGCGGATGACGTTGTGCTTTATTGAACATTGCCAGGGATTTGGTAAATCCATATAGAATTGCTATGATCTGAATTAATACCAGTAGCATGGCCAGATTTATTCCTATAGTTATAATAATTCCAGTGGTCAATATTCCGGTTTCAACAAGGACAAATGTCAGCATTGAGATTAAAACCAGAGGAAAACCGATCTTTTCAATCATATTTTTCACCTGTAACTTCATTGTACCATTTGGGATACTCTTCTCGTGCTTCTTCTTCTGATATCGTCCCTGTGAACATGGTATTTGACATAGGGAATTTGAACGGACTCAAATGTACTATGTAAAAGTGCGGCAGAATGACGCAAAGGCTTACAATAGCTAACCCTGCGTGGATTACTTTGACAGTTAATAGAGTTGAGTGCGGAAGGATTGATGCGAATGTCCAGGGTGAAAAAAGGATAATACCTGTTATACCCATAATTATACAATCTATAAGAATCACACTCCAGATCAGGCCTTTTTCAAGCCAGCTATATTTATCGTAATCAATTCTCTGCTGTTCCAGCCCAAGTATTGATAAGTTATCATTCACAAAATCTAAAATATCACCTGAGTTCGGGAATATGATCTTCTCAAAATATCTTCGTCCGTTGATGATAGTGGATATAATCGAAAATATCAGGTAATAAACAGCTACTGATATTAGTCCGAAACCAGCTATCCTGTGGATGAACATAACTTTTGATAGACCTACCAGGTCTATGGTCCATCCGAGATGTTCCGGATAAAGCTGTGGAATCCCTGTTAAATATAATATCATCAAGGACATTGCAGCTATAAAATGAACTATGATCTGATTTGAAGTAAATCGTTCTATCTGGTCATACAAGCTAATCACCCTTCATAAAATCCTTTCATTCTAGTAAATATAATATGCATTAAAACTAAATTTGCGCTCAGACCGATCACACTGATAATAACATAAAACTTTACGAAATAATTCACCCACTCTAGTTTATCCGAACCAGCCGAAATAGCTTTTTCAGGATCGAAAGTTATATTTAAAAATAGAAGTAATCCAAAAATAATTATAATTGCTACTATTACTGATACTATTCCTATTGTATTATTATTTTCCTGCATTTCATCCACCCTGGAATAAGAGCTTTTGCCATATTTCTTTGTCTATAGGTATTGTAATTGTTTGATAGAGTTATTGGTGTGACTTATATCTTTCTATTTTTCATGAGATTTCTTGATCGTTTATGAACAATTATGGTAAATATAGTCATTATTTACATTATCTGCTACAGAGAGCACAGAGAGAAAATACTTTGTAATCTATGTGGTTTATAAGCTAGAACTGAGTTAAAAATAATCAAGAACATATCATCCATCAATCATCATTTGATCACTTTACGTTCTTTGCATACTGTACGGTAATAATTGTAATGATTAGACATTGTTCTCAGAGATATTTCCACTGCATAAATTCAGTTAAATTTGTTAATTTTCAACTATAAATACAAAAAAAAGAAAAAAGTAAGACCAAAGGCCTTACTTCATAATATCATGCAAATTGAATTTATGAGGACCAAGTGTTCCGCCAAAGTTACCTGCAGTAATCTTCTTCATTCCAGGTATCTGCACGGCAGCTTCAATTCCTGCTTTTGTGGCTTCGGAAATCACTTTCTCATTAAGTCCGTTGATCACTATCTCATAAATACCATTCACATCAGCAGGTACATTGCTTCCTTCTACTTTATCTTTAATACTTGGTGAGAATTTCTCATTGGAAGTTGCATGCATGAATGAGTAGGTATTTGCTCCCACTTTTGAACCACTGGCTACAATCCCACCGGGGAATGGTGTTATAACGCCTTCCACATCGGCAATAGCATCTACGGCTGATTCTGCTGCGGCCAGAGCTGCCATTTTATTCTCAGCAAGCATAAAGAAATTGCCTCCGGCAATACCTTCCACTGCACCAATACTGTGCTCGGTGATAAAGTCTCCTTCCATCATAGGAATACCGAAAGCCTTGCGCCCACCGACATCCAGTTCAAATTCCTGTCCGTCACCAAAGAACTTAAGCTTAAAACCAGTATCAAACTGCTTCTGCGCATCAGGTAATCCATTGTACATATGGGCTGTGGGTGCTGTGAGTACGCACTGACCCAGTCTGTTCATCAATTGCTCTTCAAGTCCTTTGTATCCGAAGGTACATATCTGAACATAAACGCCAGGTCGCCCGTCAGGGGTTTCACTACCACTTACGATTTTTTCAATACCAGCTTCAGCCGGACATGCAATAACCGATGTCCCGAATCCGGTTGCTTCTGTGGCTGCTACAAGTGCCCAGTGTTTGGTAGCGCCAGTGATCAGTACTCTTGCAATCTTTATAGGAAATGCTTCTGCATATGTGTCTTCTATTTCGATACCATTTATTTCCATAATGTATCCCTCAGAGTAACTGATTTTACTGATGACTACATATACTCTTCGAAATTGTTCGATAAAATTATATTATGACTATGACAGATCATCCCACACAACAGATATACCAGACATTATCAGATACTTTGCATAATAAGACCATTATACTGGCAGTCACAGGCAGCATAGCAGCCGTGCGGACCATTGAGCTCTCAAGAGAACTGATACGTCACGGGGCCAGGATAAGGGGAGTAATGAGCAGTGCTGCAGCTAATATTATTCACCCAGATGCCCTGCATTATGCCACAGCTTCGCCTGTGATCACCAGGATCACCGGTGCGGTAGAACATGTGGAATATTGCGGCGAGGAAGGATCTGCGGACCTTTTATTAATAGCCCCATGTACGGCTAATACCATCAGTAAGATAGCAGCTGGGATCGATGATACGCCTGTTACTACCTTTGCTGCTACAGCCTTAGGCAGCGGTAAGCAGATACTTATTGTTCCGGCAATGCATGGTTCCATGTATAACCATCTGGCTATTAGAGATAATATTGATAAACTTAGAGCCATGGGCATCCATCTTATAGACCCGGTAATAGAGGAACATGCTGCCAAAATAGCTGCGAATGAAGATATTGTACTTGCTGTAAAACGGATACTGGGGGATGGCCGCCTGGATAATAAAAGAGTAGTAATCACAGGTGGCGGGACTATAGAGAGAGTAGATCCTATCAGGATATTAACCAGCAGGGCATCAGGTTTAACAGGCATGGCCCTGGCACAGGAAGCCTATTACAGGGGAGCGGATGTGGTATTAATATGCCCGAAAAAACAAGGACTCTACGGTATTACAGAAATAGAAGCTGTGTCCACTTATGATATGATCAGTTGCGTGCTTAATGAGATCAAAAAGGGTTGTGATCTTTTTATATGTTCAGCCGCTATATCGGATTATACTGTTAAACCAGAAGCTATGAAAATTCCATCACAGCAAAATGAACTTACGCTTACTCTCTGCCCCACACCCAAACTTTTACAAAAAGTCAAAGAGGATTTTCCTGATCTACCTGTTATCGGGTTTAAAGCGCTTGCCAATGTAAGCAAAGATCAATTGTTTATCAGTGCACATGACCTGATGAAAAAAAATGGGCTTTTAATGGTTGTAGCTAATGATATTGGGAAAGAAGGAATGGGGACTGATGAAAATACGGTCTATATACTGGATTCGAGCGGAATTGAGACTGGCCCTGTAAGCGGTAAAAAAACTTTCATTGCCAGAGTTATTATAGATAGGATCATCGAGGTTTTGGGATGATAGGGAGAGCATACGCTCCTGCTCATATAACAGGTTTCTTTGCAGTAAAACAACATCAAAATCCAATTAAAGCTGGCTCTATTGGCTGTGGGTTGTGTCTTGAGGCAGGAGTGACTGCTACAATTACTGTTGATCCTTCATACATAGGCTCAGTAATCAGGTTTAATGGAAAACAGATAGGTCTTCCCACTGTAGAATATGTAATAAAAGGACTACTGGAGCCTGGACATTCACAGCTGATCATTGATCTGGAAAGTGAGATCCCATTGGGATTCGGGTTTGGTATTAGTGGTGCGGCTGCCCTGGCATCGGCACTTGCTCTTAATGCAGTCTTTGATCTTCATAAGACAGTGAACCAGGTAGCATCTATTGCTCATTGTGCTGAAGTAGTGAATATGACAGGAATGGGAGATGTAGCCGGGCAATGTGCCGGTGGAGTGGTTATGCGCATCAAACCCGGGGCACCAGGTACCGGTCAAATAGATACCATTCCATTTAGTCAGACTGAGGTATCATGGGTATGTTTAGGGGAAGTTAACACTGTTTCTGTACTTAGTAATGAGGTAATTCTTAATAGCATCAACAGGGTTGGAAGCAATGCATTAAAAACATTACTGAAACGCCCGGCCCTCAAAAATTTCATGTCTATTTCCAGGGAATTTGCATTTCAGACCGGTCTGGTCAGCAGTCGTGCCCGGGACGTTATAGAAGCTGTTGAAGCCCGGGGACAATCACCCGCTGTGGCTATGCTGGGAGATACGGTATTTACACTTGGAGAATGTAGTGTATTAAAAGAGTTCGGACAGGTTGGTCTAAGCCGGATTGGCCTATCCGGAGCATATTGTAGATAGGTTGTAATTGTCTAACTCTCTTTAAATTAATGTAACGGTCACATAAATACGAAAAGTTTATATTAATTAAAATAATTTTGCTTTATTATAGGGAAAAGTATACTTTGTTAAATGTGGGATTATTAAATAGTAGATTAAGTGCTATTTTCAAAGTATATTTTATCTTAAAAGGAGGTAGAAAAATAATGAACAATACAGTAGCAAAGCTAACAGGCATATTGATTATTATGGTCTGTTGTATAGGCATATCTTCAGCAGAAGAATCAAGCTTAAAGATGCGTGGAATATATACTATACTGGATTTCACTGAAGGTGGCCATGTAGAAAATGATTTTGGTGCTAATACAACAGCAGAATGGTGGTATATAAATGGAGAAGCAGAAGCTGTCTCGCCTCAGAGCACAATACAACATATTGGGTTCTTTATGGTCCTGGCACATCAGGAATCGATTTTTTTTCCACCCATAAACGGATCTCAGTCATCTCATTTGCTAACATTCTATGCTTTATATTATGATAACGGCACATCGTTCTTTGATTATACTGAAGAATATGTTCCGCAAGTTATGCTGGGTAATTATTTATCAATACATACACCGTATGTATACTATGTATACCCTGGCGGCTCAAATAGACTATGCGGTTGCGCATACACCGGCTATGATCTGCAATATTTATTTAATGATACGAAAATTGATCTTAACTTTAGACCTATAGTAGAGAAAACAGTAGACCAAGCAGACCAACCGCTTAATTTTATTACTTATGAACATTCCTGCGGTATTCATGACGGATCGATCTTTTTAGGTGAAGAAGAATACACAGTTACCTCTAAAATGGGATATATGGACCATATGATCACTAACAGTGACCTGGCCTGGTCTATGGATATGCATGGATGGAACTGGTGTGAAGTAACAGCAGGAGGATATCAAGCTGTTGTTTATGCTGTAAGGGGTAAAGACGATGGTTATGATAATTATTCATCCAAACATATGACATTATTAAATATAAGAAAAGGAACAGTGATCGCTGATTATTCTGGAAATGAAATTACCATTACCGAATCTGATTGGATTAATGTGACTGACCTGAATAGGAGTAGACCGCAAAAGGTTGTATACTCAACTGATGATCTAATTGTTACTATCGAAGCAGAAAATCTAGCTTATTTCAATCAAACCGTGGATTCATCCATCGGATTTGTAGATTTCGCGTCCTATCAGCCAAATGATGCAACCATCGAATATAAAAATAAAAAGATCAAGAAAGGAAGCGCATTCTTTGAGTATTTAGTTTCCAACTGGCATTGTATGGATAACCCTTCCGGCTAAACTCAAATTCATAAGACTTATAATTAATAACTCTCATGAAAAAAAGGAGGAATTAATATGGATTATTCTGGAATTTCATCAAAACTTGTTGATATATTGAACTTAGAAGGCAAACCAGTAGCGGTTTCACTACTTACCCGTAAAGAAGTAATTCCTGACGGAATGGAAATAGTCAAGGAACCTCTACGGTACTGTCAGATGCTGCAAAATGCAAGAAAAAAAGATATAATAACTCTGGCAACAGAACCCGAACATACCTGTAAGGGTGGTGCGGCTGCCATTGGACTTATGGACTATCCCGATAATATCAAATCCGGGTCGCTCTATTTTAATAAACTTAATAAAGAGATCTCACTCGGCATTGCCAAACGAGTAGTGGACAACATGCCCAGGCCAAGTCCGGGGTCAATTGTTGCTACCATTGTTGCCCCGCTTGATAAGACACCGATCAGACCGGATGTTATTGTTATCTTTGCAAATGTACTTGCTGCAAGACGGATCGTTCATGCTGTGATTTACAGACACGGCGGTCGGGTTAACTCTACCTTTGCAGGTATTCAATCCACATGTGCGGATGCTACTGGTTATCCTTATACGACAGGTCAATTGAATGTCTCTATAGGATGTGACGGGGCTGCTAAGAATGCAGGTCTGTTAGATGATGAACTGGTGGTCGGTGTTCCGGCAGAGCTTATAGAGGATATTACAGGCATTTTGGACCAGCAGGCACAGAGCTGGGATGATTGGATGCGCGGTTAATAGTTTGAGTTATGTGTGATCGTTTTGTTGATATATCTGTGTAAATCGGTGTCTAAGTAAGTAAATTTTAATAGTATATAATGGCACTATCCTAAAAACCAGTTATTTCAATAGAGGATTATTTAAATCGATAATTTCATAGACACGGATACATTCAACTCCTGCGGAGTTGAATGCCTGCAACGCCTAAGGGGCGTGCAGGTAACACAGATACACTCACCTCCTGCGGAGTTGAGTGCCTGCTACGCCTGAAGGGCGTGCAGGTTACACGGATTTAAGGTTGTTGTGGTCGATATCATAGGATTCCATTAAGTTTGTGATAGAAGGTATTTGATCAAAATCAAATCGGTGTTAATCCGTGTCTGAAAAATAACTGGAAAATGGTACAGTGCCGTATATAATATATAAAATAATATACTCAAGAAAATTCGACCGAAGGGAGGATTTTCTTGGACACAGATTACGCAGATATATTCACTCTGTATCAGGGTTTGTAATATTTTTTTTTTTCAATTGTTTGATTGCCTTTTTTCTTTTAAAGTTCTCAATATAATCCTCCGTTTTTTCTAAGTCTATATTTAATTTTTC
>JAIOQW010000358.1 GCA_021108405.1 Methanosarcinales archaeon | reverse complement strand
CACAGATAAACACAGATACGAAAATCCCTGGAAAATATAGCTTCTATGACCTCATCAACAAATCTGTGTTCATCTGTGTTCATCTGTGGTTAATTTTATGATAGTGTCATATGACATATGCCCTTCACAATCTGACACTTGAATGTTGACTTGACACTAGTTTATTTGAAATATCTTGTTCATGTTTTGGGGCATTGTATGATTTAGAAGATTTACTTCGAGTTGAAGTGACAAAAGAGTTATTAGAACTGTTGAAATCCGGAGTGAAATATACACCTTTCGTTTCTAATGTTGTTATTGAAGAAATTGAAAAAGCTCCATTAAACATTAGAACAAGTTTGCTAGAGGTTATTAGGACTACTAATATAGATATTCTCTATGAGACAGAAGATTGTATTGATTTGGTGACAGAATATTTAAAAAAGAAGATCATTCCAAATAAATATAGAGATGATGGGCGTCATATAGCAGTAGCTGTTGTAAATGATGCTGATGTTATTGTATCCTGGAATTGTCGGCATATGGCAAACATTGAAAAAAAAAGAATGTTCAATGCAGTAAACTTATTATTAGGATATAGGCAAGTAGATATTGTAACGCCTATGGGGGTGACTGGATTTGGCTAAATGGAAATACAAATCATTGGAATGGATTCATAAAGTAAGAGAAGAAAATTATGAAAAGACGAAGGGTAAGGATTTGAAAAATATTATTGAGGATAGTGTTGAAACGGCAAAGACCATAACATCTAAATCAACAACACAATAAAAAGAAGTGTTACTCACTCGCCCCACATTATCCAGCTAATCATCCCACTTCCGACCTCTAATCCCGTTGATGCCCCGGACTTAAGCGAAGCGTAGTCCGGGGTCGTTGACTTATACTGAAGCGATCACAGTAGGATTTCGTAATAGGGGTAGACTCTGGTGGGCTCGGTTTGTTGCTGGACTTTTCATCACATTAGGGTTCATCGCACTGATAATCCCTGAGATACTTCTTGCCATTCGATATGTACTGATTGATTACCCAAAAGAAAACAATAATATCAAAACCGCAGAAGTAAAAGGAATAGTTAAATTATCATCAAGTACCCTACCGCGAATCTCCCATGGCACACCATCAGCTATAGTAGCACCAACAGCACCTGCTACCAAAGCAACAATAGGCAACTGATCCACTCCGGTGAGATCAACAACCAGATAAGCCGGGATAAGACTCATCAAAAACGTGATAATTAAAATAGACACAGGTTTATGCGGTAATTTCATCTGCCTTACATTAGCTCTGTTCCCCATTAGCGCTCCGGCGATCCCGGAAGACAGATCACCGATGATCGCCATGGTTATAGCAGCCATAGCAACATTTTTTGGAAACAATACTATAACGAAAAGAGCAGATGTAGTAGAATAAATATAACCAGCTACCTTATGTTCTTCAAAAGGACGTAGTAAGAACCCGGGATACCTGATATATCCTTTAAGCCTCATCCATTCTGCTAAAAAAATTGCAAGTACTATGAGGCTTAACCAGAAAACGACAAATGATCTATCACTAAAAGAATATACAAACAGTATAAGTAACCCTGACAGATGGATAGACTTTCTAACGATCTCTCTTATAAGAATATCAGACATTAGATTATTTCTCAACAGGACTGCCAGCATCCTCAAATGCAACGCTACCCGTTATCAGATCATGGACAGTATCTGCAATAGTATCTATTCTTGACCGTACCTGTTCCATAGAATCCCTATTCCTTATAGTGACCGTTGCATCCGCAAGTGTATCATAGTCTATGGTTATGGAATAAGGCGTACCAATTTCGTCATTCCTGCGGTAGCGCCTGCCTATAGTACCTGAATCATCATAGCTTACCATGATACCCTTCTTGCGAAGTGATGATTCGATCTTCCTTGCAGGTTCTATTAGTTCCGGTCTTGTTAACAAAGGAAGTATCGCAACCTGAATTGGCGCAATCTCCGGTTTAAGTCCGAGAACTATCCTGGTCTCATTCTCTTCTTCGATCATCTCTTCCCTATAAGCATGCTCAAGCACTGAATATATTATCCTGTCTATCCCGAAAGACGGTTCAATAACATGAGGTACGATATTCTCACCCCTGATAGTCTCGCTCACCTGCTTGACCTCGACCATATCAGGAGATATGACAACATCCTCATCATCTACTGTAATAATTATCTCATCCTTATTTAACTCATCAACATCCAGTGATTGTAAAGCCTCAACTATTGATCTGGCTTTTTGTTTGAATACAGGTCCTATCTTGCCCATATCAGGTTTGATGGACAGCTTCTCTACACTTCTTGGTTCATCATATTCCATATAAACAGATAGGTCTACCTTGCTTGCCTTACTGTGGGTTATTAAGTCATAGTCAGTACGGTCTGCAATACCCACTATTTCCACCCATCCGAACCGTTCAGATAAGATTTCAGCATCCCAGCAGTCTATTGCATAATGCGCCATCTCATCTTTCATATGCTGTCTGAACATCAACCGTTCGAGTGACACACCTACTCTTAATAAAAATTCTTGTGTGGTATAAATAGCATATGCCAGGTACTGGTGTGCTATGATACCTTCCGAAACAGCATTTCCTAACGTCATCTCCATTGCCCCTCGGTCAAATTCCTGTGCTGATTCAGGGTATAACATAACAGGATAATCTTTGATCGTGTCAAAACCCGGATGCGTCTTATCTCCCGGATCAATGAATATCTCAGCCTCTGCCTGAGTAAACTCACGCAGCCGTATAACCCCCTGCCTGGGTGATATCTCATTCCGGTATGCTTTTCCTATCTGTGTGACCCCGAAGGGCAGTTTTTCCCTATAGAAGCGCAACAGTCTTGGAAAATCCACGAACATACCCTGTGCAGTTTCAGGACGCAAATACCCTATCCGCTTTGAACCAGGACCAATAACAGTACGAAACATAAGGTTGAATTCATATACACTGCCTAATTTCCCACCGCATTCAGGACACGTGATATTGTTTTCCCGAATGATCCCGGCAAGTTCATCACAACAGAGCGTATCAGGGTTGCTTACTATATGTTGGATCAGGTGGTCAGCCCTGAAAGCTTCATGACATTTTGCACATTCACTCAGCGGGTCAGAGAAACCTCCCACATGCCCTGAAGCCACGAAAACATCTTCAATACCAATGGTAGGGGATTCAATTTCATAATATCCTTCATTAATAACATATACATCACGCCATACATTCTCGATCCTGCGTTTGAGCATTGCACCAAGGGGCCCGTAATCATAAAACCCGGCAGTACCGCCGTATATCTCAAATGAATTCCAGAGGAATCCCCGCCTCTTAGCCAGTTCAATAATACTATCATACTTATCCATAACTGATCACTTTTTTTTGAAAATTTAAATAATCTGGTCAATAGGGACCATATCCTTCACATCCATAATCGTAGACATTGCATGAGTATCTATCAAATATCCCTGTTCCTGTACTACTGCCATCATGTTGTTACCTCCGATGACCGCCACACCAAAATGATCTCTCTCAACTGTCATACCTAATATATCAGTATTGAGTTCCCCTACTTCCAGTATACCGCCTAATCCGGCAGATGTCATGTCATCCAGTACTTCTTCCACTTTATTTCTGGCATTCATAGTGATCTCCCTTAGATTGACAAGTATTTTCCCTGAACCGCTGGTAAGCATATCGCTCACGGAAGTAAGAGAATGGGACATTAATATCTCAAGTGGATCAATAGTAGTGCTGTCATACCTGATGAGATCAGTAAAACGCACAGGCATTCCTTTTTTTATCTCAACCAGACCTCCGAATTTTGGTTTCACAGGTATGCCATTTTTCAGCAGCAACCCATCTATAGTAATACTGCAGACAGTAGCAATCCCGTGTTTACCTTCGGGAATGGTCAGTGAACCCGCGGATTCACCCGGAGACAGGATTTTTACTAGTGTACTAAGAGCAAGTCCGCTTGACATCACATCACGAAAAATATGCAAAATATCATCGATCTGTTCACTTTTTATTATAGAAATATTAGTTATAATATTACCGGATCCGGTCGACAGATCAAATGTCACATTATACATCAGATCCTCTATCTGCGAAATTATAAAAATGATCTGGTCGTTTGAATTATTTCTTATTATTCTTGCTCTCATAACTTCACCGAATTGATAAAGACCTTATTTATTGCTGTGAACTTGATTTATTGTTAAGAACCTATTTATAATTCACTTAAGTATAGCTCATAAAACAAGAAAATACTCACTTCGTTCGCATTTACTTGAGATAATATAAATAAAGATTATAATGTATAATTTCTATTATAGTGGTATGTTTTCTGCCAGGGTAAAGGATTGGATGGTAGCTGACGAATGGGAGACCATGGATCAGGCTATATATTCTGCAAACAAATTGAAATTATTGAATGGATCTTACTGGTTCTGGCTCATGTCAGATTATAATCAGGACAACCCCAGCATGCTCCAGGTAATTATCAGCCGCGGGGCTGTGAACTATACCCTTAATAATAAAAAATTTATTTGTAAGCATATCAATGATGAAAGTTTCGAATGCTACTGTGGTGTCTGGCAGTATAAAGATGGAGAGATACTGGATATAATCCATGATAATTGCTCATGTACAGTAAAACCAGGAGAATTTTCATGTGTTACTGAATCCGGATACCATATCTCAATTTCACATACATTTCCATACTATAATCTGCAAGTATTGAATGGAAACAGTATGATCACGAAATTCAGGGCTGTATCTACTCCTTTTACTAATGGATATATCCAGAATCCCACAGTCTCCTATCCTTCAAAGATGGCTTTTAGTGATGATTTTGATGCATATGCCCGCAATAGTAGAGGTTTTCAACATATCATTGCCAGCAAGATGAGTGATCTTTTCAGCACCTGTCAGGGTACACTGTTTGATAGGGATTTCTATGGAAGTCTCTGGCTGGAAAGAGCGCTGGGTTTTGGTTCGACCTTGCCGTGGAAGATCATAATGGTAAACTTTAATGATAGATCCAGATTGTGGTGCCGTTATTTTCCATCCAGGATCTTGAATTACGGAACACCACTTGAATTCATCTTTGATGATATAACAACCAAAAAGCGCTACACCTTTAATGAAATGACCATTGAGTATACTGACAGGAATTTATCTGCTATAAAAAAATTCGGGCCTGACGTAGATACTGTTCACTTAACAGGAAAAGGTGACCGGGGTGAAACATTACGCCTGGATGCAAAGATCCTGGGCAGGCACTTATACGAGTATACAATAATTCCAGTAGTGAAATTCAATTATAATCAGATCGTTCTGGATATTAATGATCTGGATATTCAGGCTGATGGTATTGATCTATTGCAGGGTAAAAAAACCACATTAAGTTATGGTGAAGATGCTTATTTTAGTCTATAAATATTATTTTCCAAATCTGCGCTGACGCTGCTGGTAATCCCGAATGGCACGTAGGAAATCCAGTTTTCTAAGATTGATCCAGCTTACATCAGTGAAGTAAATCTCAGAATATACTGACTGCCAGATCAGAAAATCAGCCAGTCGTTTACCTCCCGAACGGATCACCAGATCAGGTTCATATTTGATAAGCAGATGTTTCTCAATAACAGTTTCATCGATATCTTCAGGTTTAAGTTTACCGGACTCTATCTCGAACATGATATCTTTAAAGGCTCTAGTTAATTCTTTCTTGCCACTGTATCCCAGGGAAATATTAATATGTATATTGGAAGTGCTGCAATGCTTAATATTTAGCCTCTTTCCATCAATTGAATAAAGATCTATACTGGCATCTATATCTTTTAAAGTATTGATCATCTGTGTTTTAAGTTCACTATATACTTTATCAGTTATTCCCGGATCAAAATCGATCAGACTTACAAAAAAAGTTATTATCTTTACATGATAATCCTGGCTCCACTGGATGAAGTCGATTATCCTATGAGTGGAACCATGTTCGAAAAGGTCGCTTTCTGTTATGATCAATGCGATATGTCCTGGAAAAGATCTATCTGATCTTCTAACAATGCTTTCAAGCCTTTGTTCATACATTCTTGAGAAGAATCCCATGATATAATAGTCTGATACATATGATAAATTATTTGTCATAGTACATCAACTACATAGTTTATTGAGGAGAGAAAAATGGTAGCATATTTACATCTTATTTTTTTTTTAATACTGGCTGTATTGCTGCCATTTATCCCTATTGAACATCTATTGCGTTTTTTACTTGTAATAACGCTTATCCTGATAATGATACGTGATCGAAAAAGTGAAATCACCAGAGCCATACTTGGTATATCAAGTGCATTGTTCATCCTGGGAATAATAGATATTCTTATGGTATCATCAGGATACAAATTTCCACTATATATTATAAGTGCTTCAATATGCATTACTTGTGCAGGCAGCGCAGTTGCAAGTTTAATTAAATCATCATGGAAATCCCGTGAGATAGAGGATAAATCAATTGCCGCAGTCTCAAGTATTGGTTTTATTGTGATCGGTGCCGTACTGGCATGTATTATTTCTTACTGGACTGTTGGAATATTGGACCTTCATGTGACACTAAGCCAGTTGTTCTTCCTGACATTACTCGGATCAGTAACAGGTGCACTTTTAGAATCCATACCATCCAAAACAGATAAGAACTTCATATTGATACTGGGAACAAGTATGGTTATGTGGCTGTTTGCCAGTTTCGGTTATTATGTGAATTTTGATCATCTCACAACGGCCTTTGTTTTTTCACTTGTTCTTGCTTATCTGGCATACCGCCTTGATATAGCTGATGTATCTGCTATGCATGCAGCTACACTATTAGGGGTTCTGATCATCGTGTTCACCAATATAAACTGGTATTTGGTCCTCATTACTTTTTTCTTACTTGGAGGTGGCTTTACCAGATACCGGTATGCTTACAAAATTAGAAAAGGAATTGCTCAGAGCAAACATGGGGTCCGGAGCTATATTAATGTATTGAGCAACTCTACTGCAGCTCTTTTTTTAGCCATTCTATATGGTGTTTATCATGGGCTATATCCTCAATTCAGTATAGTGTTAATGTTCGGTTATTTAGGATCAGTAGCAACAGCTACAGGTGATACTCTCGCCAGTGAAATTGGGGTAACAAATAAAGGCAAGCCTATAATGATCACCACTCTTAAACCAGTGGAACCAGGGACTGATGGTGCTGTATCACTTCTTGGAGAGGTGGTCTGCATTCTTGGCTCCCTGATCATAGGTCTACTGGCACTGGTACTGGTTATTAATATGGAATCTTTAAGCCTGTTCACATATATTATCTGGGTTTTGATCATAGTGCTGGGTGGGTTTGCAGGAACTAACTTTGACAGTTTGTTAGGCGCTACTCTACAGCAAAGAGGGTATTTATCCAATAGCGGTGTAAACTTTTTTTCCACGTTTTTCGGTGCATTTATATCAGGAGCTGCATATTACTTACTGTCTGGGCATGTAGTGTAGAGGATATCACTCAGGCCTCCGGAGCCTGGAACTTGGGTTCGACTCCCAGCATGCCCGTAGAGTAACTACTCAATTCGTTCACAGTTACTGAATAAGAATAAAATGAGGATTTTCGATATATCAAGTTATACTTGATAGAGGCTGTCCAACAATCCAAAATCGGAATAAAAAGAAGGGCAAATTGGGCTATAAATCCAAAAAGAAGCTAAATTCTTGATACCAAAAGCAATTGTGGGACAGCCTCGATATACTATAAAAAAAAGGGGGCCTTAATAAGGCCCTGGATTCATTTAAATTTTTTCAATTTTTTTAATTTCAATTTTCTTGACGTTGGGTTTTTTAATTTTATCAGGCATCCAGCTTGGTTTGTTCTTGGGAGCAGGCACTTCTTCTCTCCATCCATCATAGGTATGGAGTTTCTTAGTTCCCCGTTCCCTTAGTATTATTCTCTCTGGTTTCTTCTTAGTCCCTTTACCCCTATTGGCTGCCTTAAGAGCTGCCTGTCTGGGCTGTTTACCAGTAAATACTCCATGCTCGTTGCCTTTTTTATCCCTTAATACAAAATTTCTTGTTTCTGCCATTATTTGTACCCCTTTAATGGTATACTGTTATCGAGTATGTTTTTCTGTAATAGTATATATACCTTATTCATGAGTCAAGTCTAAGCATGTTGATTTTTCGTTATAAACCTAATTGAGTACATATTGAATAAATTGTTTTATTCAACTAAATCATGTCTATAGTGTTTGGTTTATTATATACATCATAACAATATTCGTAATGTATGGCCTTTTTTTTCTTATAAAAAAAACTATAAATCATATCTCAAAAATGGTAAAAATTCTCTCAGGGCATATCTATAAAATGAATTCTTCCATCTGGTCGGATTTTGTTCAATTTGAGACATAAATCTCATTTACCAAAACTATATGTTAATTCACTTAATTGTAAAGAGTATGATCATTGGATTACTAGGCCCTAAAGGAACATATTCCCAAAAAGCTGCCAACCAGCTCGACATAACAGCTCAACTCATGTTCTTCGATGACCTGGAAGGAGTGATCGAGTCAGTACTCATTAATAAAGTTGACTGCGGCATTGCCCCTATTGAGAATTCGCTGGAAGGATCAATAGGGATCACACTGGATGCACTCTGGGAATATGACATAAATATCATAGGCGAAGTGGTTGTATCAATCAGGCACTGTCTTCTCTCAAAAGGACGAATGGAAGATATTAAAGTGATACTCTCCCACCCACAGGGACTGGCACAATGCCGAAGGTTCATTCATACACATTTTAAGGGTGTGAAGATACAGACCACAGGAAGCACGTCACATGCCGCAAAACTCACATCGGAGTTTTCCGATATGGCAGCAATAGCATCTACAGAATCTGCCAGACAATACAGTCTTGAAATATTAGCAAATGATATCCAGGACTATAAGGAGAACCATACCCGATTTGCAGTTCTCGGAAGAAATTTGCCTCCTGCGACGGGCCATGATAAAACCTCGATCATCATTCATCTTGCCAATGATAGACCAGGTGCTCTCTATGAACTGCTGGGTGAATTTGCTATTCGTAACATCAATCTGAAGAAGATCGAATCCAGGCCGTCAAAAATGGGTTTGGGAGATTATTTATTCTATATAGATATGGAAGGACATCAACTTGATACAAAGGTAAAAGATGCACTAAATTGCATCATTAACCTGGTTGATAAATTAAAAATAATTGGTTCATATAGGTTGATGGAATGAAATTATGAAAAAACCAGAATTTATACCTGATTCCCCTGGCATCTATTTATTTAAAGATAAAGTAGATAATATCATATATGTAGGGAAGTCACTGTCCTTGAAAAAAAGAGTATCCCAATACTTCATGCAAACCGACCAGGATACCAAGACTAAGGCATTGGTAAAAAACATTGCAAATCTGGAATATATAGTAACTCCTACTGAAATTGATGCTCTGATCCTGGAATCAAACCTTATTAAAGAGCACAGACCACGTTATAATGTTAATCTGAAAGATGATAAACAATATCCATTTATCAAGATCACTGTTAATGAAGAATTTCCGCGGATATTCTTAACCCGTAGAAGAGTACAGGACTCAGCCAGGTATTTCGGACCATATATCAGTGCATGGGATATACGTGAGTCTTTTAAGACTATATCTAAAATATTCAAGATACGCCAGTGCAAGAAAAAAATAAGACAGGGGGGTAGAGCATGCCTGAACTTCCAGATAGGGTTATGCAGTGCTCCTTGCAGTGGAATGATCGATAAAGAGGAATATCACAATGCAGTAAAGAGTACTATCCAGTTTTTAGAGGGCAAAAACGAGATATTGATACACCGATTAAAGGATATGATGCAGTACTATGCATCCCAACAGAAGTTCGAAGCTGCCGCAAGCATAAGAGACCAGCTCCAGGCCATTGAATCATTATCAAGACGCCAGCAGGTTACAGGTGGATTTAATGATTGGGACGTTATCTCGATCGCTATGGGCAGTGGTATTGCCTGTGTCCAGGTACTCTATATCAGGGACGGGAGTTTGATAGGACACTGTGAGTTCACTCTGGATGTCATGGGTGCCAGTGAGCAGGAAGTTATGAGCACATTTATGAAACAGTATTACAGGGATGCACCAATCCCTACTGAGATATTGATGGATATCATGCCTGATGACCCGACGATCATTCAATGGCTCAAGAGTATTTCTGCCGGTAAAGTAGATATTATAATCCCTGGTAGAGGTAGAAAGAAAGAGTTGGTGGAGATGGCATCAAAAAACGCATATTCGGTGCTGAAAATGACTCATTTGAAACAGGAACGGATAGAAAAAACCGGATCCGGTGTTCTAATGGAACTCAAAGATATACTGGGTCTGGAAAAGGTACCTGAATATGTAGAGGGTTTTGATATCTCAAATATCGGAGGTACTGATGCCGTGGGCAGTATGGTTGTTTTTACCAGTGGGATACCTGACAAACGGCGATACCGGCATTTCAATATAAAGAGTGTTACTGGTATAGATGATCCGGCTATGATGAAAGAGATCATATCCCGTAGAATGAAATGGATAACAGATAAGGAGGATACAGCTCCTGATCTTATTATAGTAGATGGTGGGGTGCAGCAGATGAACGCAGCGCTTAGCGCCATTCAACATTCAGGCATTATTGTCCCTGTCATTGGACTGGCCAAACAATTTGAACATATCTATGTCCCTGGTGCTGATATTCCGTTGATATTACCTGAGACATCACCTGCTCTTAATTTATTAAAACAGATAAGGGATGAATCCCATCGGTTTGCTATCTCCCACCACAGGCAGCGAAGGTCATCCCGACTTCGAGCGTCTGCATTAGATAGTATACCAGGAATAGGAAAGAAGCGTAGACAAATGTTGTTAACGCATTTTGGTTCACTGAAAGGAATAGAAACAGCTACATCGGATGAACTGGAGCAGGTTCACGGTATTAGTAAAATCATAGCCAGTGCTATTTATAATAGATTACATTATAATAGATTACATAATGATTTGTCTTCCAAAAGCTTATAAGTGGTCAGGTAGTTATGAAGAGAATCTGGAGGACATAAACTAATGGGAAAGAGACCGGCAAAGACATTTCGTAATTACAATAGCAGAAGGGCCTTTACCAGGAGAAAGTACATGGGCGGTGTGCCTGGAAGTAAAATAGTGCATTATGATATGGGCAATCTTACAGCACAGTTCCCTGTAAAAGTTTCGCTGATAGCTGATGAATCATGTCAGATAAGGGATGGTGCGCTTGAAGCTGGTAGGATTACTGCTAATAGACTACTTGTCAAGAAAATAGGCGTACCGAATTTTCATATGAAACTCAGGATTCATCCGTTTCAGGTAATAAGAGAGAACAAACAGGCCACGGGAGCAGGTGCTGATAGGGTAAGCCAGGGTATGCGTCAGGCATTCGGGAAGCCAGTTGGTGTCAGTGCCAAAGCAAGGGCCGGACAGAAGATCTTCACTATATCAGTTAAAAAAGATAACTTTTTAATCGCAAAGGATGCTTTAAGACGCTGTGGACATAAACTTTCTACACCAATAAGGATTGTAGTGGATGAAGGTCAGGAACTGATCAATTAATATTTATTTATTTATTTAATAATCAATTGAAGTGACTAGATGGATGACTATGAAGCATATTTAAGCAGGGCCTATGATAAACTTCCTGATATCAAAACCTCTGATGAGAGGTTCGTAATCCCTGACCCGAGGGTATTTTCAGAAGGAAAAACTACAGTTTTTGAGAATTTTTACCAGATAGCTGATGTTCTGAATAGGGACCCGGAACACATAATGAAATTCCTCACAAAAGAAGTAGGGACAGCAGGTAAAATTGACGGACAGCGTGCGATATTCCAGGGTAAGTTCACTGCATTGTCTTTTGCTGAACAAATTAATTCATATGTAGAAGATTATGTGATATGTTCCGAATGCGGACGTCCTGATACAAAACTTGTTAAGTCCGAACGTATATTAATGCTTAAATGTGATGCATGTGGTGCTCATCGTTCAGTCAGAAAAAGGAAAGCAAGGATTGAATCTAAAAAGGAGTCTCTTGTTGAAGGGGAAACCTATGAGTTTAAGATAGAGGGCATGGGGTCCAAAGGTGATGGTGTTGCAAAAATGGATAAATATATTGTATACATCATGGGGGCCTCTAAAAAAGACATTGTCAAAGCCAGGGTTAAGCGAATATCAGGGACAGTGGTCTTTGCTGAGTTGGTACCTTAATTTGAATAGTTACCTTTTTAGCGTATAGGAAAGTATATACTTTCCTATAGGCTTAGAAAATCCAACATAAGGGAGGATTTTATTTATAATCTTCTAATAAAAAAACACAAGGGGCTGTGGCCTAGTCAGGAATGGCGACGGGCTCCAGCGGATAATATGATGAGCAACGGGTCTACTGAGACTTACTCGACGGAGCAGGTCAGTGAAGAGCCGTTGGAGCACTGATTTGGTGTTCTCCTTGAATTCTTCAAGGGTTCGGAGAGACCCGTCGATCGTGAGTTCAAATCTCACCAGCCCCATCTTTTTTTTTTATAGTATATTAAGTATAACTTGATGTATCGAAAATGCTCACTTCATTCACATTTTCTAATCTTCGGCTCTTTTAAGAGCCTCAGTCAAGAAAATCCGACCGAAGGGAGGATTTTGTTCCTCTATTTTTTCTTAAGCGATAATATTAATACTATTCCTGTCAATAACCCAACGAGGATTGGATATTGCGCTCAATACAAAAAATTAATAAAAAAGCACCCCCTAAACCCAATAAGGCAAAACTCGAAGATGGAGTACGATACATAGTATTAAAACCAGCAGGTTATCCGTTACGAAGTGAGCTAAATGAATACCCCGAGATCTCTGAAAGTAAGGTTTTTGAGTTCTATGCCCGTGAACAGTGGAATGGTCTTGTAGCTAAATCAGGTGATTATCTTTTTGATAGAAGGATGTTCCCTGACTTTGCCTTTGAAATTGTCAATGTTATCCCGGAAGGTAGTTTCATTAGCCATTCTACGGCTTTTTTCATAGAGAATATGGAATGTGATGATCTTGTTCCTAAAATAATCAGTGATGTGGATATCAAAGATGTGATCGGACAGGATAGAGCTAAACGTAAATGCAAACTGATCATGAAATACCTGGATGATCCGGAAGGCTTTGGAAAATGGGCCCCTAAGAATATTTTATTCCACGGTCCATCCGGAACTGGTAAGACTATGCTGGCAAAGGCCCTGGCCAATGATGCGCAAGTTCCCATACTTCCTATGAAAGCTACCCAGATTATAGGTGAGTTCGTAGGTGACGGAGCCAGACAAATACACCAGTTATATGAAAGGGCAGAGGATTATGCACCATGCATAATATTCATAGATGAACTGGATGCGATCGGTCTGGACAGACGCTTTCAGGAACTAAGAGGAGATGTAATTGAGATCGTCAATGCACTACTCACTGAAATGGATGGTATTGATGAGCATAAGGGTGTATGTACAATTGCTGCTACTAACAGGGTAGAATCAATTGACACTGCTATAAGAAGCCGTTTTGAAGAGGAGATTGAGTTTATTAAACCTGATAAGAAGGAAAGACTAATGATACTGAACTCTAATATATCATCTTTCCCGATAGAGATCGATAGTAATTTTGACATCAAGACACTTGTCGAGAAGACTGAAGGTATGTCAGGTCGTGATCTGGTAGAAAAAATTTTAAAAAATGCACTTCATGCTGCTATTCTGGAAGATAGTAAGGTACTGAACAGGCACTTTGAAGAAGCCTGTAAAAAAGTTGACCTTTTAAATATTCCTAAAAATTCAGACGAAGGGATGTATAGTTAAAAAATAATCAAATATGAGGCAAAGGCACCTGGAAATTCACTTAGAACGTGTAGCAGGATTTAATTCACCATCTACATTCCTTGAGCAGTACTCAACTCCGGCAACCCTGGCTGCTGAATTAGTACATTTGGCTTTTATGAAGGACGACCTGATGGATTCTGTGTATGATCTCGGATGTGGAACTGGTATCCTGGCAATCGCTGCTGCTCTGCTGGGTGCCGGGAAGGTGGTCGGGTTTGATATAGATACAAATGCATTATACACAGCCAGGAAAAATGCTATGGATCTTCATACTAATATTGACTTTATTTGCTGTAGGGTCGAGGATGTTCCAGGTAATGTTCATACTGTTATCATGAACCCTCCTTTTGGAGCTCAGATGAAAGGCAGTGACCGTCCTTTTTTAAGAAAAGCTCTCGATATAGCTGAGGTTATTTATTCGATCCACAATACAGGAAGTTACGATTTTATTAAAAAGTTCATTGATCCGGCTGTTATCACAGATAGATATCATGTCGGTTTTCCAATAAAACGAACATTTAAGTTCCACAAAAAGGATATGGAAGTTGTCAATGTGGAAATATATCGAATAGAAAATAGGTTTATAAAGAGGGATTATTATTAGAATCAAGAGAAAAAAAACCGTATCAAGAAGGAAATTGGTAAGAGATGATACAGAACCGAGAAAACGAATTCATAGACCTGGACAGGAAACAGGGAGTTCAAAGAAAGAGGCCCATATAATGAAAGATAAGGATAAAGATATGGATAAGGATAATACACCTAAGAGTGAAGAGTCCGTATTACCCGAATCACGTGTGTTCGTACTGCCTGGAGATACAATAGGTACAGCTGAGGAATTCATTCTTGGAAAAAATACATTCAAACACGGTGGGAATGTTTATTCAACAATCACAGGTGAGGTTAATATAAATAAAAAAAACCACGTCATTTCAGTGATCCCGAAGGTTGGTATTCCACCAATGATCGAGAATGGAGATTTGATTATTGGACGTGTAAGTGATTTGAAGAGTTCAATAGCACTGGTGGAAATCGCTTTAATTGAAGGTAAAGGCGAACGTGAAATTGTTAATAACCAGCAGGCTGCAATTCATATATCAAATGTAAAAGATAGATATGTAAAAGATATTTATTATGAGTTCAGTCCATTCGATATTATAAAAGCAAAGGTTATTGACACTAAGTTAATGAGACTGTCTACTTCCGGTGGCAATCTGGGAGTAATTAAAGCTTTCTGCAAAAAGTGTCATGTGATCCTTGACAAACCATCAGGGGATGAGGATAAAAGAGGTAAATTAATTTGTCCTGTCTGCGGTAACTATGAGTCACGAAAACTATCTTCTGAATATTCCGGTTCTGCTGCATGAGGTGGTTTTATAATGAATGTTAAGATTATCGAGAAGACTGATAATGAAATAAAGATGGAAATTGGCGGTGAAAGCCATACTTTATTGAGCACATTAAAACATACTCTACTTGAGGATCCTCATGTAGAAATTGCTTCCTACGAAATCAAGCATCCGAATATTAGTGAACCCGTGCTGTATGTAAGGACGAGTGATATGGATCCCATAACTGCCCTCAAAGAAGCCTCTTTAAGACTTGTTGAAGTCTATGAGGAATTCAAGACTGTTTTCATCGAAAAAGCAGATAAATAATGCATATCAAGACTGAGATAAGAATACTTGGTATAGACGATTCCTCATTACATAATGAGCGTGTGATGATCGTAGGTGCACTTTTTCGAGGTGGTAACTGGCTGGATGGTGTACTGCGTTGTGAGGTCACAAGAGATGGTATTGATGCAACTGATACTATTGTAGGTATGGTAAAGCGGAGTAAACATTTTAAACAGATAAGGGTCTTGATGCTGGATGGGGTTACTTATGCCGGCTTTAATATTGTTGATATCAATGCAGTCTATAAAAGAACAGATATACCATGTATCGTGGTCATGAGGGATTATCCTGACTTTGACAGAATACATGCTGCCCTGGAACATCTACCGGATACGCAGAAGAGATGGGAGTTGATCAGACGTTCAGGTGAGATATCTGAGATAACAACCCATGAGGGCGAGAACCCCATATATATTCAGCACAGTGGCATTGATCATAATGATGCAAAGGAAATTGTAAAAATGTCATCTATACATAGTAACATACCTGAGCCGCTTCGGGTAGCGCATCTTATTGCTACAGGGATCGTATGCGGAGAGTCTACAGGGAGGGCGTGATAAGTTTTAAGGCATCTTGATATAATTAGGAACGTACTTATATCGCAATACAGGCAAAGTGTCCCGATAGGGTAGCGGATATCCTTGAAGCTTGCGGAGCTTTAGACCCGGGTTCAAGTCCCGGTCGGGACGTTTTTTATAATTAGTGAGGATTTTGTTCTAACATTTTCAAAAACTTCACAGTCATCCCTATCAATATCGAATTTTCTTTTAAAAAAAGCCAGTACATTACAGATATCTCTTTTTAACATCTCATCTGCATGCGGTCTTCCTATATTCACATACTGAGGCCAGTCGATCAGGGTCACATTTTCCTCACTCACAAAGATATTATATTCACTAAGATCAGCATGTATGATCCCTATAGAATATGATTTTGCTATTTGCTCAATGATCCTGTCCAGATACCACTCGGGATCCATTACCCTGGTTTTAGAGAGTTCACTGCCCTTAGCTATCCCCATCACAATCACATTCCTGTTATGATCCACAGGTTCAGGTACACTGACTTTCGGGTACAGTTCCTTTAACACATCATATTCTCGTTTGGCAGCAAGTCTTGCTGCATATATCCAGGAGAAATGGAAGGCATCACTTATATGTTCCCTCTTGCGCTTTACCTGTTTAAAACTGGTACGTCCTTCTCTATGGAACTTGATGATCACAGGCTGCTGCCCCAAACCGCCCACCATGTCCCGCAGACCTTCATAGACCACAGATTCCTTACCAACTCCCAGCTCTTCTCCGATAGCACTAAGAGAGTTTCGCTTGACCAGTGTATTTAATGCCAGCAGGTCATATCCTTCAAAATATATACGGTATCCCTCTATGGGCTGTGTCTTTCGTTTCAGTAGTCCTCTTATACCCAGTTTTTTTAACAGGTATTGCAGTTCCTTCTCAGTGAACCTGGTATATTTTAATATTTCCGGTACTGGCACCCACTCATAGTGTTTCATACCTACCTCAATTCCAGTAAGCAATCTGAAGTCTTTTGAATGCAGTGATTTAAAAACTGTTGAAATATCCTCTAACATTGTTCTATCCAGATGGTGCGCATTAATTATAACATATAGTGATACCTTTTAAAACCTGTGAAATGTACAAAATGCAATAGGACAGCGGTCACTTACCAGCCATATAGCGGCGCACATTTATGTGATATACACCTGATCAAGGACGTAGAACGTAAAGTTAAACATACCATACGACAACACCGTATGATGGAACGAGGAGATACTATTGCAGTTGCTTTAAGTGGCGGCAAGGATAGTTCAGTGTTATTATATCTCTTGAGCAATCTGTTCGGTCACCGCCCTGATATAACACTGATCGCTATTAGTATTGATGAAGGAATTGCAGGGTACCGTTCACACACCCTACAGCATGCCAGGGATATGAGCGCAAAACTTGGAATAACACATATCATCACCGGGTTTAAAGAAGAATATGGTATGACCCTTGATGAGATTGTAGCAAAAGGTGGTGAAAAAGGACCGTGCAGTTACTGTGGAGCTCTGCGAAAACGCCTGCTTAATAAGACCGCACGAGATGCAGGTGCTTCCAGATTGGCTATAGGACATAATCTTGATGATGAGGCCCAGACCGTGATGATGAACATAATGCGAGCAGATGTAGAGCGTATGGTCAGGATGGTTCCTGCCTGTGTCCAGCCAGGACTGGTACTGCGCTCAAAACCTCTTAGGGATATTCCTGAGCGGGAAGTAGCATTATATGCTCTATTGCATGATATCAATGTAAATTTTAATGAATGTCCCTATGCTTACAGTGCCATAAGGGGCGATGTAAGGGACCTGCTTAATGACTTTGAGGTTAAACACCCTGGTACCAAGTATGCAGTATTGCGCAGCCTGGATAAACTCTGCGAACCATTACGATATGTATTCCCTCAGTCAACATTAGGATCATGCATTATCTGTGGCGAACCAACACAAAGCGATCTCTGCCAGACATGCAGATTACTGGATAGGAGTTAAAATGACCCGATATTTTGAAGTTACAAAGCGTGATGCAGCAGCCCGTATAGGTCGTTTGATGCTGGATAAGCAGTATCAAACTCCACTTATTTTACATGCTGGTGCCGGGAACCCTATTGTTTATGCAGGTACTCTATGGGCAAGAAATACCTTATCAATAGATGAAATTGGGCCTGATAAACTTGTTATTCTGCCTGATAAACCCATGCCTCTGCATCTGGAACAGAAAAAAGTAGAAAAGATCTTACAATCCTGCATTGCAGGACAACATGCATGGGACGATTGGAACGGAGCGCTAGGGCGTATCATACACCCGGTCATGCAGGAGTTTTCACCGGCAGACCTGTATGTTCTTGGTGCATCCGGACAGTTTGAGAATAATGCCCGTGCACTGGTAGATGCCGTGATCAAAATAAAGAACAATACACCACCTGATACTGCCCTGTATACTCCGGCCCTGGCCACACCGGATAACCTGGCCGTACTGGTATATCTTGGAATTGATATTGTTGATGATACTCTTCCGGTTCTCAAGGGGTTCAATGACATTTATATGACACATTTTAGTGAGCATAAGTGCTTTGAGATGACCCAACTGCCCTGCAGGTGCGATATATGCAGCAATACCAGTATTGAAGCTTTACAGGAATTGAATGCACCTGAGCGTTGTGAATTAATAGCCAGGCATAATATTAACAAACTCGAAGAAGAAAGATCGATCACTGTACAGTATATAAGAAACGGTAACTTGAGGGAGTATGTCGAAGGAAAATGCCGCAGTCGTCCCTGGTTAGTTGCCCTTCTTAGATTATTGGACCAGGAAAGCTCATACCTTGCCCGAAATACACCTACTTTCCGCAGCCGGACAATGTATGCCAATTCATCTGAGTCCTTGCACAGATCAGAGGTTATCACGTTCAATGAACGTGTCAGGTCCAGATACCAGGCACCAGATGCTGAGATTCTACTGCTTTTACCCTGCTCTGCCCGTAAACCATATTCCATTTCACATAGTCACTGGTTATTCAGCCGTGCACTTGGAAGTAATAAAAGGACATTGAACGAGGTCGTGATCACTTCGCCTCTGGGAATTGTACCAAAAGAGCTTGAACTGGTATATCCGGCAGCCCATTATGACATACCGGTAACAGGACACTGGGACTGCCAGGAACGGGAATGGGTGGGTGAGTGTCTTTGTGATTATCTGGAAAAGAATAATTATTCCCATATCATTGCCCATGTGGACGCAGCATATAAAGAGATCTGCCAGAATGCAGCAGATACTCTTGATCTTGATATCATTTATACAGCCTGCGGCAGCGTTACTTCAGATAGATCGTTACATTCATTGAGTTCAACTATAAATTCTATTGTTAATGTACAGCAGTATAAGCCTCGCAAAGCCGCTGAAATGAAAAAGGATATATTAAGAGCTACTGCAGATTATCAGTTCGGCACTGGTGCCAGACACATCCTTGTTCCTGTGAATGCGCTTATCAAAGGTTCTTATCCCAAATACCGGATATATGATGATGATGTGCAATTAGCAGCTCTTGATCCACGCACAGGTGCTCTTATACCTACATTGGAGGGTGCTGTTCGTTTGCTGGAATTAAAAGCTTATCAGGTTAAAATTGATGATTTCATACCAAAGGGCAGTCTATTAGCTCCTGGTGTGGTGGATGCCGATCCCGTCATCCGCCCATCTGATCAGGTAATTGTAGTAAATGAGCGTGTACTGGCTGTGGGCAGAGCTATGATGAGCGGACCGGAGATGGTTATTTCCACCAGGGGTGTTGCCGTTGATCTTAGGCAGGTAAAGGAGATATAAATGAGAATCTCATGTTCATCATTATTTTTATGGGATTACCATACCAATGAGATCATTGAAATACTAACCCGGGCCGGGATAGATAGTATAGAGTTCTGGCCGGAGACTCCAGAATTCTGGATGCACAGGCACGAACCGGATGCAATAGAACAATTAAAAAAGACAATTTCAGTTTTAACTGATCATTGTACAGTTCATGCCCCGATACTTGATCTGAATGCTTCATCTTATAACGAACATGTATGTAAAGCTACGATTATGGAAACGCTATGGACCATTGACCTGAGTTCGATGCTGGAAGCATCGATATTAACTATACATCCGGGACATAGGACAGTTCACCGTGCTCCAACTCCTATGGATAAAGATAGATTCTTTCATTATCTTTCTGTCTGTATTGAATATGCAAGCCAGGTAGGTATCACACTGGCCCTTGAGAACATGACCAGGGACATAAGGAGTATGTGTTACGATGTAGCAGGAATGTCGGAAGTTTTATTAAAATATCCTGATCTGATGATAACACTGGACATTGCACACGCTTTGTACTCTGGTAAGGATACTGCCATGGAATTTATACATGAACTCGGTGATAGGATCGTAAATGTTCATTCAGGGGATATTCATAACAGCGCCCCTCATTATCCGTTATATTTATATAATACCCCGGATACTACTAATATCTTGGAAGAACTTGCAAATATAGGGTATGATAATGATCTTACCATTGAGATAGATGATAAGCTGCTTGACGGATATCAATCAAGACAGGATAAGACCTTAGTGCTTATCAATGAGAAAGATCATTTAAAGAGAATATTGTATAATAGTAGTAAGATTTCAAAGTATTAATATAGTAGATTTTATATTATAATTATAGCAAGTGATTTAAAGGTGTGTTTAAGCAATGAAAAATCAGTCAGTTGATGTATTTGATGTTGTTGATGAGGAATTTGCAGATACTCTTGTTGGATTGGGGTTAAAGAGAAATGTTGCAAAAACACTAACTTACCTTATAAATACTAAGGAAGTGACCTCACGAGAGATCGAGATGGGATCTGATCTACGGCAACCGGAAGTCAGTACTGCAATGCGCGAACTTCAAAAATTGAAATGGGTAGCAATAAGGGAAGAGAAAAAACCAGGCAAAGGCAGGCCCTTTAAAATTTATCGTCTTGATCAGAACCTTAATTCCATTATTCAACAGCTTGAAAAGCAGAAGACTCTGGAATCCAGGATGATGATGGAAAACGTACAGCGGTTAAAATCGCTTAAACTGACGGATATTAAATCAGAATAAAAGATTCTATATCAATGATCTTTTAAATTCTTCAATAACATCTTTTCCTTCTACAAATACCAGATCGTTTTTCCTGCCATATTTGATGGCATCTTGTTTTGATAGTGCCAGGCCTGTATGTCCGTCCAGCATCTCACATATTGCCATAGCAGGAGTAATACTGGCAAGCTGTGCAAGTACAACCGATAGTTCAGTCTGGCCTGTACGTTCATCTACCAGACCGGATGCAGCCCTTAATAGTGATACATGACCTGGTGATCTGAATTCCGAAGACAGGTCTACATCATTACCTGACAGGGCATCATTAACAAATGTACCGATGCGGCTTATAGTAAGGGTCCTGTCCCTGTCTCCTATACCGGTAAAAGTATCTCTATGGTTTACCCATAATGAAAAGGATGATCTTGAATCATATGGTATATCTCCATCTTTTTCTACCAGCCTGCGTAGTATTTGCCCGCTCCCATTCAAATCCGAATGCTGCAGGACATCGGAAAAATAGGGAAGACCTAGTCTCTTAGCAGCAGTAGGATGTATGGCAACGCAGATAAGACCTCCTCCGTCCTTTCGCATTTTATAAATATGATCAGGTGTCACACTTGTGGCAGGTATGACAAAGTCTGTTTCACCTTCACGGTCTTCGGCGTCAAAGAGAAGTATCATTTCATTTTTTTGAAGTGACCTTACAGCTTGTTGTACGGATTCGGTCTTAATATTGTTCATTTAAATGCTCCTTATTATATATAATTATGATGTCTACGATTTATTCTACATTTTTTTCTACAATCTATTCCACTACTACTGTGATCATACTGCCATCTTCCAGGTCTAAATGCTCCCTCAGGTTTTGAGAGGATATGATCTCGATTATGTCCTCAGGATAATGTGTTCTGTCCGGTATCATTATAGCTCCGGTTATACTATTGCCCAGTGTAATTGGATAACATCGTCCCCCTCCGAATGTACGGTTCTCGCTGCGAAACCCTTTTATGGTGATCTCATCCTTCAGGTTCAATAGGGGTCGACATTTTATACTTTCAGTTTCAAGTTTTATATTCAGAGTTCCCGGGTATGGGTCAAAACCCAGCAGTTTGATGAACTGGTCACGATATCCTTTGACAGTAATGTAATACTGTCCTTCACCTAAACCTGTGATTATACGACCTGTTAATTCAATGGGAGTGGAGGGGCTTGTGAAGATTTTGCGGTATTCCAGGTATTCTTTTTCTAATACACGTCGCCCCTCTTTGGTAATTCGAATCTGCTGACCGGCAGGATCAACTCTGCGAGTGATGTATCCAGCTTGTTCAAGGGACTGCAAGCGTCTGGATGCTGTCTGTGTGCTTGATGAGATATGATCTGCAAATTCTGAGGATGAAAAATTAATAATTCCATCAAGCCCTTTAATTAATGCCAGTTTCTTTAAAGCTAAAATGTTTTCCAATGTTTTCACCAATTTTGAGACGCATATCAGAATTGGCTATGGTAGTATTAAAAGGTTACGAAACTTTTGTTAAGGATTTCTCGGCTTGCCTTATCACTTCGGCGTACAGGTCCTTTCCTTTGGCATCCACTCCAACGATCAGCGGTCCGAAGTTATCAACTTCCAGCACCCAAACAGCCTCAGGCATTCCCAGGTCCTGGAAATGTACACCTTTCACTTCTTTAACCATATCTACTGCCAGGGCTGCACACCCTCCAGTATATGCCAGATAAACACAGTTGTCTTTCAGAACAGGAGCAATATCCTTCATTCCGCCTTTACCAATAATGGCCCTGACACTATAACTGTCCAGCAGTGCTGGTGTCATGTCTATCATCCTGGCACTGGTGGTAGGTCCGGCCGCGATTATTTTCCAGCCTTCTTTATCAGGTATTATCAAAGGACCGCAGTGATATATTGCAGCACCGTCCAGGTTAAAAGGAAGAGGTTTACCGGATCCGGTCATTTCGAGTATCCTTAAGTGAGCTTCATCCCTTGCAGTATATATTATACCTGATAGATAAACAATATCTCCTGCTCTTAGTTTAATAATATCTTTCTTATGAAGGGGTGTGCGAAGATGATGTTCACTCATGTTCTACCTCCAGGGTAACAGAAGCATGACGGTTTGCCCAGCACTGGATATTAACTGCTACCGGAAGGGATGCGGTGTGACAGTGGGCTTTTTCCACATGTACAGCCAGTGCGGTTGTACTTCCGCCAAGTCCCATAGGACCGATACCAAGTGTATTAATGGCCGTGAGTATTTCCAGTTCATATTCATCCATTTGGCCAAGATCACGTAGCAGTGCACGTTTGGCTAATCTGGCTGATTTATCAAAACTACCTCCTATCCCTACTCCTACAATAATAGGTGGGCAGGGCATGCCACCGGCCTTAAGGACACTCTCCACAATGAATGGTTTGACCTGATCTGTTTGGGAAGGTCGCAGCATGGTATGTGTGCTCATATTTTCAGAACCTGCACCTTTTGGTGCCACTGTTATCTTAATAGTATTGCCAGCAGTAAAAGAGTAATTAATATCAGGCAATCCGTCTCCTGTATTGTCACCGGAATTTTTTCTTGTTAAGGGTTCTACTGCATTCGGACGAAGTGGTACACTAATTGTAGCCTGTCGTACACCCTGAAGTATAGCCAGATCCAGGTCAAAATCTAAAAATATATCCCTGCCGATCTCAACAAAGAATACCATAATGCCCGTATCCTGGCACATAGGAATGTTATTGGCGCCTGCGATTGTAATATTCTTCAAAATAGCATTTAGCTGGGATTTAGCAGTCGGATCGGTCTCAGAGTCACTAGCTTTTTCCAGGGCCTGTATAACATCATCAGATAACCTGGTCTCTGCTTGCTTAATGATCTCTTCTACGGCATTGGTTACAGACCGGCTGTCAATTCGATTCATATGTCCAGTGTTAATATGCCCTGTTTTACAGACTCCGCTGATCTGCTGAGTGCATCCTGTTCAGTTTTTGTGAGTTCAAGTTCAATGATCTGTTCAATACCGGATCGTCCAAGTTTTACAGGTACGCCCAGGTAAATACTGTCAAAGCCATACTGGCCGCTTAGAAAAGCACAGGCTGGTAGTATCCGTTTCTGGTTAAGTACGATCGATCTTACCATGTTGGTTATTGCTGCTGATGGTGCATAGAAAGCACTGCCTGTCTTTAATAATTCTACTATTTCGGCACCGCCGTTGATTGTACGCTGTACTAATTGGTCTATGGTCTGTGGTTCCATCAGTTCGGTTATGGGAATTCCTGATACGGTGGTGAACCTGGTAAGCGGTACCATACTATCTCCGTGTCCGCCCAGTACCATAGCGTCCACATCCTTAGCACTGCAGTTGAGTTCCATGGATATAAAAGAAGCAAATCGTCCGCAATCAAGCACGCCACTCATCCCGAAAACTCTTTGTGGAGGAAAACCGGTCTGTTTCATGGCAATATATGTCATCAGGTCAAGTGGGTTTGTCACGATAATTACTACACTGTCCGGTGCGAATTTTTTTATATTACCACACACATCACCTATTATGCTGCTGTTTATCTTTACCAGGTCTTCGCGGCTCATACCAGGTTTTCTGGCAATACCTGCTGTAATTACCACTATATCCGAGCCTTCGATATCTTTATAGTTATTCGTTCCCAGGATATTTGCATCGTAACCCATAATAGGGGCCGATTCCATCAGGTCCAGTGCTTTACCCTGCGGCATTCCTTCGATAATATCCATTATAACCAGATCGCCAAGTTCTTCTTCTGCAATACGCTGTGCTGCTGTGGCTCCTACAAATCCGGCACCGATTATTGTGATCTTTGTCATTTTTAGTCCTCATTAACAAATCCTCGCTTACGCTCGGATTTGTTTTAGTATATCAAGTTATATTTGATATATCGAAAATGCTCATTCCGTTCACATTTTCTAATCTTCAGCTTCTTCGAAGCTTCAGGCGAAGATTCTACGAATCTTCTAATCTTCAGCTCCTTCGGAGCTTCAGTCAAGAAAATCCGAGCGGAGGGAGGATTTTGTTTTAGTAGTTATTGTTTATAATATGTTTGGATAGAAGTAATACATTGTCAATAATTATTATGTTTTTGATAGTATATCAAGTATAACTTGATATATCGAAAATGCTCACTCCGTTCACATTTTCTAATCCTCCATTCCTCCGGAATGTCGGTCAAGAAAATCCGAGCGTTAGCGAGGATTTTGTTCTTGGGTTTGCGTTCTGTAAGAGCACAGATGCGAAATAATTTGTGCTAAGAAGTCAATGACCACGGACGCCGCTAACGCTCTGATCGGGGCATCACAAGGGTACATTAATTACCTATAAAAAACGGGCACGTTACATTAAAATTTTTCTAATGAATTTATTAAAGAAATAGTACACATCACCTGAAACATGTTCATATAGATCATTATCATTTTCTTTTTCCACTTGAACAACAGTATAGCGTTCCGGTTTAAGTTCTTCTTTAATCAGTGTTTCCATTGCTGGAATCCCATTACTTATTTCTTCAAATACTTTACACTTTTGCAGCAAGTTATTTTCAATTGAATATACTAATTCTCTTGCTACACTACCTGTTTTTCCTCTACATGTGAATACAAGAATATTTAGAGTAGCCATTTCTAGACAACTAAAACTTTTTTCAAGGTGTGGAATATATGATTCATGGTTGGTAGGAAAATCTTCTACAAGATATGTATTTATATACCCTTCATCTCTCAAACAATCACGAAGTTTGATTAAACGTTCTTTTTCTCCTAAATGTTCCCCTTCTGATGGAGGATTATAGGCACCATAAATGATAATATGAATTTTATCTTTATGGGCAAGAATAGATTCCTTTTTTTGTTTTTGAAATTTGTTCCATCTTATCAAATGATTTCCCGAATTCACACATTAGAAACGAATTTCACAACATAAAACTCTTATGTTTATTTATTTGAGGCAGGTATAATTTATTATACCATAGTAATCCAAAACATACTTATATTAAAAAAACAAAACTACATAATCTAAATCAGAGGCTTCTTATGAGTACATATGCAAATGAAAAAATAAAAGAATATGCGAATGAAATGCCTTATGAACTTAGGCGAGCAATGGATGCATTAGATGATGATATCAGATTAGCTATTTTCTTTGTCCTCCTCAAATATGGTGAATTGCCTTTTTCGCAAATAATGAAAGAATTGGAAATACCATCAGAATACAGTAGTAAATTAACATATCACATCAAAAAACTTCAAAAGGGGGCTCTTATTAAAAACGAATATGTAAAAAAAGAAGGTATAGACAGTTATTCTTTTTATGATATTACAAAGTTTGGAGAGGGATTACTTAATATTTTGATTGATACAATTGCTGTGCGTACTCTGAGTAAGCCTTTCTCTACCACACCTAATACCTTTTCAGCAAATTCATTGACAAGGATTAATTTGAAATCAGAAAGCACTCAACAAAAAGAAGTAAGTCTTACGAATAATACATTAGCTTTGAATGAAAATCCATTAGAATATAAACAAGAGCAACAATTTGTGAACTGGAAATCTATTCCAGTATCAACATAAATGAAAAGAATTTCTGTGAGGTGAAATAATGGTAGATGCAACAATAAAACAATTGGAAAATCCACTAAAAGTGAAAACAATTCGATCTGAAGAATTCAGAGAGGTCACGCAAGATAGAATCTTTGGTGGCATCAGAGAAGGTTATTTCATTTATACTATTCAAAATGAGAAATTTAATACGAGCGGTGAAGATGATAAAGAACCAGTTTTTATAGATGAGGTCCAAGTGAAAATATCACCTCAACAATTAGTCAAAACACATGAATTATTTGGCACACTTATTGTTCAATATGAAAAACTTTTTGGAGAAATCAAAACTCTAGAAAAAATGGCATCTGATAGTCCTGATTTATTAAAGGAATCATAATTATAAGTAATAAAAAATATTCCGTGCCCGAATTTCTAAATCAAAGAAGATGCACAACATAGATATCCCATAGTCACTACCCCAGACTTCGCTTCGATCAAGTCCGGGGCATCAACGAGGTCGGAGGTCTGGTTGCGAGGTGGGTGTGGACATAGGTGAGGTGAAATAATCTAAACCTCTCCAGTTATGTATCAGTTTTTAAAACATTGAAAAATAAATAAGTAAATATAATAATTAGTATAAATGCAACTGCATAATTAACATCAGTAATTACAAAATTTTTTAGAATATAGATAAATATTGTTAAAACAATTAGAATTATTCCTAATA
>JAIOQW010000267.1 GCA_021108405.1 Methanosarcinales archaeon | reverse complement strand
TTGATGACCGCATTGAAATAGAGAACCCTGGCATCCTGCTTCCGGGTCTGACTATTGAGGATATGCTGCAGGGTGTATCCAAAATACGTAACCATGTTATTGCCCGTGTGTTCAGGGAACTGGACCTGATAGAGCAATGGGGCAGTGGTGTCCGTCGCATGTTCAGTGAAGCAGAGGCTCTCGGACTTCCCCAACCAGAGATTATTGAAGTAGGAATGCGGGTGAGGTTCATTGTCTATCTGGCAGAGCCATTGATGCTACCTACAAAAACTGAACCGGGTCGGGACCAAGTAGGTACCCAGTCACCGACCCAGTCACCGACCCAGTTATCGACCCAGTTATCGACCCAATCTGATGGTTTGGTTCAAAGGTTGTTGTTGGCACTCAAAGATGGAGATAAATCCTCAGGTGCTCTACGTAGTGTTCTGGGAATTAAGCACCGACCTACTTTTCGGGATAACTATCTTCATCCTGCCCTGGATGCAGAATTGATTGAAATGACTATTCCAGAAAAACCCAGCAGCAGCAAGCAGAAATACCGACTCACCTGTAAAGGACAAGCTGTACTGAAAAGTGGTATGGGGAAATGATGACCATGAGAATAACTAAAAACTATGACCTCATTGAGAAGCTGATTGATAGAAATGTCTGAACATTATATTTTTAAAAGCATAGGTTTAAAATGCAGAATGTAAACGAGATAAATATTGTCTTAAAGTTCAATAAGAGGAAATGAGATGGACCCAAAAGATGCACTTGTCGTTTTCCAGGGCGCTAAAATAAGAAGAACATGGTATGATGACAAGTGGTATTTCTCGGTTGTTGATACAGTTGGAGCATTAACAGATAGTTCCATACCCCGAAGATACTGGTCAGATTTAAAAAAGAATCTAGATGAGGAAGGTTTTGAGTTGTACGATAATATCGTACAACTGAAATTGCTATCTTCAGACGGCAAGATTTATACGTGATAGGATTCTTAACAATTCCCTGAGTTGAAAAATGATGCGAAAGATGGGGGAGATGTGGCAGGTGCGATGCGAAAGGATATTGAAGGAAAACTGGGAGACAGCGTTGATTCAAGTGATAATTATCTCGAAACGCCAGAGAAAACAAAAAGGATAGGAAATAAGAAGTTACTTGAATAGATAATAAGTAATTGTTTGGTTGAAAGAATGAAGCAGAGTAAATTCCCAAAAGGGTGGGATGAAGAGAAGGTACACAAAGTTCTGGACCATTATGAAAAACAAACAGAAGAGGAATCTTTAGCTGAGGATGGGGCAGCCTATGAGGACAGAACAAGTAGCCGAACAAGTACGACTTTTGCTCTTCTGCTTGCAGGATGGACCGTTGGGGGGTCGTAAGGCAATGAAATGTGTTGGCTTGAACCACCGCCCCACCTTTCTTTACGATTATCTGCAACCAGCCATCCAGGCCGGATTTGTGGAGATGACACAACCCGATTCACCTAAAAGCCCGACACAGAAATACCGCCTGACTGCTAAAGGGAAAGCAATTTTAACCGCTGAACATCAGGGAGGTGTGGAATGAAAAATGATACTAATAACACTGGACAGGGTCTGGTGACTGGTGACCAACTTCAGAATGATACTACCGGGATAGTGACAGCCTACGTCCTGAAGGTCATAATGGGGCCAAAGGAACAAGACCTTGATAATGTGATTGCGGTGGACCATATGAAGTTTAAGGGGCTGATAGAGCCCTTTGGACAACTTACTTTATAAATAAAAAGAGGGAACGATGATGGAAGATGAGGAAATAAATTCCGCCTGGTTTAAGAAAGGTGCCACTCTTAGTGATAAGTCCGCTCGAAACGAATTTGGGCTTACACAGAAGGAAATTATTGAGGGTATTGAGGATGGCAAACTACATTACCGTATAAATAGTGTATTTGGGAACCCATATTATAAGCTGATCCGAAGCGAAGTGGAAACATTTGTAGTTGAAAAATACGGTAGCAACTACCTTAGGGAGTATAAAATCAAGACAAAGTTGGCACAGACCAACAAAAAATTAAAGAAATTAAAAACTCAAGTTGCCTCCCTGGAACTAAGAAAAGCTGAACTGTTAGCTAATCTTGATGACCTTGAAAATGACGATTAGGAGTCATATAAATGGAAAAGAACTATCATTGTAACTGTAAATCAGGATGTAAAAATAACCGGTGTGCCTGTTTCAAAAATCATGAACCATGCGATGATAAATGTGGATGCGTTGACTGCCAGAACCCGTTTAATGGAATAGATGTGGAAAAGTATTCAACCTGTGCTCTTCAAAATATCAATATTGTTAAAGCTCTGTCACAAGAAGAATTAGATGAAGAACATGAGTTGCCATGCGGCTGTGAAACCGTCAAATTAAAAGATTTATTAAATGAATATGAATGTAAAGAATGCGGGACTGTGTATTGGTATTCATTTTGTTGGAATGATGTGGCTCAAGATGATACTACATGGCATTGTGAAATATGCAGAGAATGTAAAGATTGGAGAGAATGGCATTGCGAAAAATGTAATAAATGTACGTATGGAGTAACATTGCCATGTCAACATTGTGGTAATGAAGGACCTTATCAGGATTTGGTTTAAAATATGCAAAACATAGAAAAGACAATCCAGAGCATACTTAAAAAATTCGAAGTCAAGGATGACTACGAGAAAAGAAAGATTGTATTCTGGTATGATAAAGACCGGACAGTTGAAGATGATCAAGAACTTGAGCAGATCAAATCCTCTCTCTTAGAAAAAAACATAAATCTCCATATACTCAACAACAACTTCTTCGAAACTAAAAAGCTACTTGAAAAAGACGATACAAAGTCACATTATCTCATCTATTCACCTGAAGCAGAACGAGACGATCAATCCAACTGGCTGCTTGATATACAACTTTATTCATCCGGATTCGAGAACAGCAAGATATCTGACATTAAAAGTGAACTTGGTATTGAAGGTTACGACCTCGATAAAATACTGGAAGCATATTCCAGATTCTTTGATAATAAAAAAAGGGTTTCAGCTTTCAAAAGATTTGATCAGGAAAACTGGAATGAAGAAAAAATTATATTAGGGATGCTTGCTGCACTTTCAGGCTCTTCCGCTATTGACCATAAAGAGATTGTAAGAAAACTGCTGATGGGTTCACTCAATGAAGAAGAGAACACAATATGGGGCAATATCAAAAAGTTAGGCCTTGAGAATGCTTTATGGGATATGATAAGGCGAAGATTTGGCTTTCTATCCGAACATCCCACCCTAAAAAAATTATTCCTGAGCTTCATAATTACTCACATTGACAGGAATGGAAGTATCGCTCTTAAATCCTATAAACAATATATCAATAGACAGAGCAACGAATGTGAGATATTTATCAGGGGATGGATGGACCATTCAAAAGACTCCCGGGATTTTGATGGTTACTGCCAACAATTGCTTGAAGCCGAAGGACATAAAATTGAAGAAAGCCTGACATCACTGCTCAACAAACACGAAGTAGAAGACTATCTTGAAGCCGAATCCATTGATATCTTTGACAAGAACATCATTCGTAATATAGTTTCAAAACTTGCCGATGGCAGCGATGATTTCGAAAAATATCTTGAATGGATCAACAATAGAAAAACAAAACACTGGTATCAAGTATACAAAAACATCTATTGTGCCCTTGAAAATGCTATTAAGCTTCATCAGTTCTCAAAAGAGATTGAACACGAAGGCATCAATGAGCAGAGCCTGAATGAACTTTTTAAGGGGTATATGAACCGGTACTATCTAATCGATTATTTTTACCGTAAGTTCTATTACCACTATGATAAAGACAGTGAGAAAGAGATACTCAAGAGAGATATCAAGGATATGGTCGAAAATCTATATAATAAATTGCTTGATAAACTTCTCACCCGGTGGAGCGACTTGATCGGCTCAGAGCTTCAAGATACATGGAACATCGAACTCATTGATAACCAGAGCAAATTTTACAGCATATATATAGACAATATCCTCAGAAGAAATGACAGGGATAAAGTAGCAGTCATCATATCAGATGGATTGCGATACGAAGCAGCAGTCGAACTAAAAGATGTGGTTAACAAAAGTTCAATAGGCACCATCGAACTAAAAGCAATGGCAAGCTCACTTCCATCATACACAAAGCTTGGAATGGCAAGTTTGCTTCCGCATAATAAGCTTGAATACAGGAACAATCGTATCTTTGTAGATGGAATTGATTCAGAGGGAACTGAAAACAGGGGTAAGATCCTGTCTGATCGTGTCAGCGATTCTAATATATTTAAGTTCGATGAACTCAAGGCGCTAAAAATAGACGATGCAAGAAATGAGACCAAAAAAAGGGTTATTTACATTTATCACAACAGGATTGACGATACAGGAGATCATAAATCTTCAGAACATAATGTCTTCAATGCAGTGGAATCTACTATACAGGATATTAACAAGATGATCAAACTTCTGGGGAGATCTCTCAATGTGTCTAAAATCATAGTCACATCAGACCATGGTTTCATCTATAAAAGAGAACATCTCGAAAATGTTGATAAACTTGAAACACAGGATTTTGATAAAAGCAAGATCATCGAGGCTAAAAAGCGTTTCATCATCAGCGAACAGGATATGACGCTACAAAATATACACAAATTCAATACGGCTCCAACAATGGATTCAGATAAGCAGATGCATATATATATTCCATTAACAGACCTGCGTTTCAAATCGCAAGGCGGAGGAGTGAATTATGTTCATGGTGGGGCGTCATTGCAAGAGATTGTGATACCTGTCCTTGTTTACAACCAAAATAAATATGAGTCAGACCTTGATAGAAAAGGGATAGAACACGGCAAAGTGGAGGTCACAGTCTTAGATTCCCATAAAAAGATAACCAGCAGTACCTTTAAGGTAAAATTACTACAAACAACAAAGGTGACCGACAAACGCGAACCGCTGAATTTCAAGCTTGCCTTGTATGATACTGATGGACAAAAGGTCAGTGACGAAAAACTGGTGATTGCAGACAGTACTTCTGATGAACCAGAAGAAAGGATTCAGGAAGTGATCTTAACCATAAGCAGCGATATTAAGAACAAAACCTATAATCTAATAGGGATTGACGACAATCCAAAAGCAATTCAAAAGGAAATATTTGAGATTCCAGTTGTGGTAGACATTCTAATTTCAGATGATTTTTAATAAAATCAACCATTCAATAAATAAGAGAAGATAACAATGGCAGACATAGATTCAGGCACCGAGATAGATAATAAACTAAACACCTATTTTCCTGGAAAGGTCGTAAGAAAAGACCTCACCAAACTTATGAAGGTTAGTCACAACGTCCCTGTCTATGTACTGGAGTACCTTTTAGGGTCTAACTGTGCCACAGATGATGAAGACCTGATCCAGGAAGGCGTAAAGAAAGTAAAAAATATATTATCAGAAAACTATGTGCGCCCGGATGAAGCTGAACTTATCAAATCAAAAATACGAGAGATAGGATATTACACAGTAATAGATAAAGTAACAGTCCGGCTAAATGAAAAACGGGATGTTTACGAAGCATTATTCTCAAATCTGGGAATAACAAAAGTAGAAGTTGAACCGGATTATGTGAAAAAATATGAGAAACTCCTTGGTGGTGGTATCTGGTGCATCATCAAGATGGAATATTTAACAGAAACATCACAGTCCCCATTTATTATCTCCAATTTAAAACCTATACAAATACCAAATGTTAATATAAATAATTTTATTGAAGAGAGGAAGTATTTCACAAAAGATGAGTGGATCGACATCCTCTTAAGAACCATAGGAATGGAACCCACACAACTGGAATATCTGGCAAAATGGCATTTACTGGAACGTCTTGTGCCCCTGGTCGAAAACAATTATAACATGTGTGAACTGGGATCGAGAAGTACAGGAAAATCGCATGTCTTCAAGGAAATATCTCCTAACTCAATATTGATCTCCGGCGGACAAACTACAGTGGCAAACCTGTTCTATAATATGAGTACAAGGCAGGTGGGACTCGTTGGGCTGTGGGATGTTGTCGCTTTCGATGAAGTTGCAGGAATACGGTTCAAGGATAAAGACGGAATACAGATTCTCAAAGATTACATGGCATCCGGTTCCTTTGCCAGGGGAAAAGACCAGATAAATGCAAATGCATCCGTTGTATTTGTTGGCAATGTTAACCAGAGCATATCATCGTTGCTCAAAACATTTCACCTATTTGCTCCATTCCCAGAAGGAATGAATAACGATAGTGCATTTTTTGATCGCATCCACCATTATCTGCCAGGGTGGGAAGTTCCAAAGTTCAGGCCAGAACATTTCACTGACAGGTATGGCTTTATTGTAGATTATTTTACTGAAATCCTCCGGGAAATGAGGAAAATGTCTTTCAGTGACAATATATTCAATTATTTCAAGCTTGGAAATAATCTGAACCAGAGAGATGTCATAGCAGTGAAAAAGACATTTTCCGGTTTAATGAAGCTGATATACCCTGACGAGAACATATCCAAAGAGGAAGTACAGGAGATACTTGAATATGCATTGGTAGGCAGAAGAAGGGTTAAGGAGCAGTTAAAGAAAATCGGTGGGATTGAATTTTTCGATGTTAATTTCTCTTATATCGACAATGAAGATATGATAGAACATTTTGTAACGGTCCCGGAAAGCGGCGGAAGTAAGATCATTCCTGCAGGGATGTCAAAACCAGGGCAGGTTTATGCAGTGTCTGCTGCTTCCTCGGGCAAGATCGGAGTGTACAAGATAGAGTTACAGGTTGTTACAGGTTCCGGGAAATATGATAAATCGGGTCTTGGATCAAATCCAAAAGCTAAAGAGGCTATTCAAACCGCATTTAATTATTTTAAGGCAAATGCAAAATCAGTCAGTCAAGGTATTCCAATAAAAGAAAAAGATTATCATTTACATGTGCAAGATCTAACAGGCGTGGGAATGTCTGATGATCTGGCCCTTGCGGCTTTTCTTAGTTTATGTTCAGGTGTTCTGGAGAAGCCAGTGCAAGAACAAACTGCAATCCTGGGTACATTTACTATAGGCGGTTCTATTAGTAATATAGACAATTTATCTGACCTCCTGCAGGTTTGCATGGATGCCGGAGCTAAGAAAGTTCTTATCCCAATATCAGTTGCACCCAAAATGTCAACTGTACCACCGGACTTATTTAGTAAGTTTCAGATATCCTTTTATGAAGATCCAATTGATGCGGTTTATAAGTCGTTGGCGTTATCTTGATTGAAAATAATGCCATGTTAAGAACACAAAACATCAACTTCTTGCAGAAGTACGACTATGAATATCAATTACATGCAGGATTAATAAAACCAAAATATAAATTTTCAAAATGATACATGGAAGAGCTCAATACATCGTGAATAAATCATCAAAATTTCCACACTCCTCTCATCTTTTGGAGGGAGTATTTATAACCATAAAGTTAATATTAGTTTATGTTTAAGTTTCTCCATGCAGCAGATATTCATCTGGACAGCCCTCTGCACAAACTTGAGGCTGACGTTGAACGGTATGCCCACCTCAGGCTTGTATCAACCAGAAAATAATAAAAAGTCTCGAACGAATGGGTTAATAAATATTGTAGTCTTTTTACCAGTTGCCATTTTCCTTCTAAAGCTGCTTTTGTAATTCTGGTTTATAGCCTGTTGATACTTTTAATGATCTTTTTCCAGTCTATATTCTTCCACTGGATTTTTAATCTCATATCTGTAAGTCTCTCGCTTTTCGGCGTCGTTGAATTACTTACATTCACGGGTCTTATCTCCATTCATACAATGAAACACTAACGGCAAGTCAGCACTCTTTCAGGTTGAGGCAAATTTCGAACCTCTATGCAGCCCATTACAAGCTGCCTTTTGCTTTTTACCGATTCCTTTACCCTCTGCACCATCGTCACTCTTTACAGAGCTTCTACCTAATTAAGGAGTGCAACGGGCTTACCAAGTTCTACACCATAAATATTGTGAATACTTTAGGAGCCATCTATAGGCCGAGAATTTAAAGTCCATTCCCTATAACGTGGACACAGCCATTATAGTCTGATTCTTTACCTTTTGGTTCAAGCGTGGCAGTCATATTTCGCTTGTCACGTTTTACGACCCTTACGATGATTCAACATATGTTTCTCCATGGTATTCTTATCTTAGCAGATTATCTAAATATGACTTTCAGAGTTTTCCACATTGTCTTATGGGCTTCACACCTCCTCATTACTGGGGACGCATGCCATAATAAGATCATTCCGAATGGAAGGAATGGCATTGCTGCAATTCCTGGTGTAGCTTCTTGTCGCACATGTCCAAAACGTACTTATTCGTGTATGAAAAGGATGAGAGGGTAACAGGTTAATCCACGGGAACGTATCCCAAACACAGTTTATGTTATCCCTCTCGGCCTACTTTTATAGTAGGCTACAAGGTATTTTTTTATTACTCTTGCAATTAGGTGTATATACGAACACAGATTTACACGGATTTAAGGTTGTTGTGGTCGATATCATAAGATTCCATTACGTTTGTGATAGAAAGTATTTGATCAAAATCAAATCCGTGTAAATCCGTGTAAATCTGTGTCTGAAAAATAACTGGAAAATGGTACAGTGCCATAGAATTCAAAATCCACATTATTATCGTAAATCTAATAAACGATTAACATGACATTATTCCATATGTAATTGGTGACGGTCATGCCTAAAAAGAAAAAGAATGAAGATATTAACATCTACCAGATAAAAGTAACACTTGATGAGATAAAACCTCCCATCTGGCGACGAATACAGGTTAAAAGCGATATTACATTATATAGACTTCATTTCATTATTCAGGAAGTGATGGGGTGGGATGATTATCACCTTCATCAGTTTATCATAGATGAAATGACATATAGTGAACCTGACCCAAGTGATATGTTTGAAGTAATCGATGAAAAAACAGTAACATTAAGCCAGGTGGTCTTTGAAGAAAATACAAAATTCATCTACGAATATGATTTTGGGGATTCCTGGTATCACATAATCCTGGTTGAAAAAATCCTCCCTCCTGAGGCAGATAAACACTATCCGGTCTGCCTCAAGGGTAAACGTGCCTGCCCTCCGGAAGATAGCGGCGGTGCTTATGGATATGATGAAATCCTTGGAATCCTTAAAAATCCGCAACATCCCGAGCATGAAGAAATGGTGGAGTGGATGGATTATGATTTTGATCCTGAATACTTTGACCTTGATGAAATTAATCAGAGGTTAGCCCGTATAAAGTGAAAAAGAGACGATTATACCCCCCATCTACTTGTGGGTATAATCTTTTCGGTGATTTCCGTTGTGGAATTTAAAATATATTAATCAAGTGATTTGTGTTTTAAAAAATTTGTACTTTTTACATGCCTAATTCAAGAATAAAAATTCAATAAGTAAGATCAAAAAAAGCGGTGGGTGACAAAACGGGAATTGCTGGATAAAACCCATTTTTCAAGATCATCTGTGAAATATAATATCTCCTGAAGCATTTCAACTGATAATCTCAATTTCTTCATTTTTCTATTTTTCAGTTCGCTAATAAAATCCTCAAAGGGTAAATCAGCGAGTTCAGCAGCTTTTCCCGACGAAATCTCTCCTTCCCGGTATAATTCAGTTGCAATGAGGATTTTGCTTTCATTTTCAATGTTTTTATGCGCTCCTATGATGCCTATAATATCATACGGGAGTTTTACATTTACATTTGACAATTTTTAACCTTCTATCGATGATAGACGTCGCTATAACATAAAAGTTTATTCTTAACGCCCTTAACAGCGTTTTTCTGCTTTTTCGTATCTGTTGGATATCACGATCGCAAACCGTTTGAAGGAAGTGGATATCGGAGCTAGAAGTCCACAAAAGGTGTATGAATGGTGGAAAGATATGGATTGAAAAGGTAAAGCTACACAAGTGATTTTCTCAATATAAAATGCCCCGCAGATAATAAACTTCCAATAGCAAACGCCGCGTTAAAACCCGGTACATCCTGAGTATGTGGTGATTGTTTTTCAGATTTTGCTGAATCTTCTTTTGCTTGTATTAAATTTCCTTCTAGTTTTATCAGCCAAACATCGGCGTCTCCTGCCCTGTATGAATCGGTTTTTCCTGCAATGATATACCCGCCATCTGAAGTCTGCTGGATACAATTCGCCCAATCAAAACCCGTTGATCCAAAGCTATTATACCATTCCATATTTCCCTTTGAATCGGTTTTTACCAGCCACATATCATCCAAATCATCATTTTGAGCATAGTTGACATTATCATCAAGCGCCCCCGTCTTCCCTATAATAACATAGCCGCCGTCTGAAGTCTGGATAACTGAGTGTGCCCAATCATCTCCTGATCCATGGATCTACAAAGAGGGTGAAAAGAATATCGAAGAGAAGAACACCCCCTATCTGGTTCCATGGAAGGAGCTTTCTCAGGAGATACAGGATTACGACCGTAAGTCTGTTCGTGTTATTCCGGAACTGCTCGGGGTGGCTGGATATGAAGCCTACGAACTGAATCCCGGGATATAACACTTTTCTTACTTCACCAGTGTAGTGAGCCATCATAAATCGCTCTTGTAGCTTCAGGTGTGCAGAAAGTACAGAAATCAAAACATTAATGTTGAATAATGATTGTTATTCGTTTTATGAACATCATGGTGGCAGAATATGCAATAGGTGCCGGTGAAGGTGGTACTATTTTGTTAGAAGGCAAGGCTATGTTAAATGTACTGGTCAATAGCTTTACCAAAGCAGGGCATAATGTTATATATCCCACCACTGGTCCAGTAATTCCTCATGGGACATGGATTAAGACAGATGATCTTAAAAAAACCATAGCAGAACTTGCCAGTCATAGTGATGCTGCACTGGTGATTGCACCTGATGAACTGTTAAGTGAACTGACACAGATAGTTGAAGATAATACAATAAACCTGGGCTGTCCTTCGGGGTCTGTAACATTGTGTGCTGATAAGCTCTTAACCTCTACAATACTTGCAGAAGGCGCAATCAAGGTACCAAAGACTGCTACTGGTGAGAACCAGGATATGTTCTTGCCTGATGAGTGTGTAGTAATAAAACCCAGGTGGGGATGTGCTTCGGAGGATACGACTTTAACGGTTTATGGTGAATTATCCCATATACCGGATGGCTTTGTGGCAACGCAGTATATTCAAGGCGAACATCTGAGTGTCAGCCTGGTCGTAGGAGATAATATATTACCCCTGAGTGTAAACAGACAGAATATCAAAATAGGCAGCAGTATTCAATATGATGGCAATGTGGTTGGTATAGATTCAGGCAGGAACCCTGAAGTTATTGAGGTTGCACAGCGCAGTGCCAGGCTGCTCGGGTGTCGTGGATATGTGGGTGTTGATATTGTACTGGCTGACGAACCATGGGTGATTGATGTCAACCCGCGCCCTACTACGTCAATTATCGGGATTGACAGGGTGGTAAAAGGTGAACTTGGGGAACTGATATTAAAGGCACGCTTTGGTGGACTGCCTGAGTGTGTGGAGCTAACAGAGGAATTCTTTTTTACTAAAGGTGATCTGGAAAATCTTTGATGATTTTAGAGAAATTTATTCATATGTGATCGGTTAAGTGATGAATCGTGATAATTTAATAATTTTTTTTAATGAAATATTGCCTCTTGAGAAATCTGTGTAAATCTGTGTTAATCCGTGTCAAAACAAATAAATTCTATCAAGGTAGTGTACATTGCTTATGATTCTTATCCAGGTTTACACTTTCAATAGAATCAAAAATAAACGTGATAGAGTCCAAAAGCTTTTTTTCAGACACGGATACACCCAACTCCTACGGAGTTGAGTGCCTGCTACGCCTAAAGGGCGTGCAGGTAACACAGATTTACACGGATTAAAAATTCTTAACCGATTACAAATGTCAAAATACCATACTTTTTGAAGTAAATACCCACAGTGGCTTTCTAAAAATACGATATAAATAAAAATTTTCTCAATGTTTGAATGAATATCTATTTATACTAAGAATACCTATCTTGTAATATCATCATCATTATCATCATAATGATGTCCTCGAAATAATTTAATGGAGTTTAGTAAAATGCAAGACACAAAAGAAGAAATGATTGTGGAACGAATTGAAAAATTAAAAGAAAAGAAAAACGCAATTATATTAGCTCATAATTTCTCAAAACCAGAGATCAGAGCCGTAGCAGATGTTGTTGGCGGATCTTCCGGGCTTACAACTGAAGCAAATGAGGCTGATTGCGATATGATACTTGTTTGTGGAGTTGATTTTATGGCAGAGATAGCTGCAGTACTAAACCCTGATAAAAAAGTGATCACACCTGGCCGGGGTGCCGCGTGTCCGCTGGCAAAGCAGTTATCGAAGGAGGAATTACTTGAAGCAAAAAAAGAACACCCTGACAGCGAGGTTCTTCTTTATTTGAACTCACTTGCAAAAACCATATCATTAGCCGATTGTGTCTGTACTGCTAATAACGCATTGAAAATAGCCGGGACTATGGGCGACAACTCACCTATTCTGTTCGGCCCTGACCTTGGTGTATCTTATTATATAAGCAAAGGTACAGCTAAAGATCTTATTTCCATTCCTGATTATGCAGTCTGTCCCGTACATAATAAAATAACTGTAGACAAATTAACAGAGGTAAAGACAGCACATCCACAGGCAACTATAGTTGCTCATCCTGAATGCTGTCCCGATGTCCAGGATATGGCAGAATATATCAGTTCAACAGGCGAGATTGTTAAATTTTGCAAGGAATCCGAGATAAAAGAATTTATAGTGGCTGCTGATGTTGAACTATCACGTATGCTCCAAGATGAAGCTCCTGGTAAAACCTTTTATCCAGTATCAGAATCTCTGGTCTGTGAATATATGAGGATATCTACGTTAGCAAATGTAGCAGACGCACTGGAGACGGAGAAGTCCGAGGTCGTTGTGCAGCGTGAGATTGCAGATGCTGCGAGGATACCAATTGAAAGAATGCTTGAATTTTCCTAGAACAAAATCCTCGCTAGCGCTCGGATTTTCTTGAGTACATCAAGTTATACTTGATATACTAAAATAAACTCGAAATAACACTAAAACAGTTTAACATACTATAAAACGACAATTTAATGATAAAAAAATTAGGAGATAAAAAACATGGCATTTACTTACTTTTTCAGAGATATGCAAACACTGGATATGATACGCGATTATGTTATACCTGAAATGCGCTCACGCAGATACATCCATATATGGGATGCAGGCTGTGCAATGGGTCCGGAACCATATTCCCTGGCTATTGTCTTAAGGGAAAATATGGGACCGATGATATTCAGGAATGTCCAGATAGCTGCTACTGACATTGACGGCAGTAATCTTTTTGGAAAGATAATCGAAGATGGAATATATCAATGGGATCAGGTAGGCAGGATCCCGAAAGAGATCATGAATACATATTTTACCCCTACAGGTCCAACCGGGGAATATAGAATTATTGACGAAATAAGAAGAAGTGTAAAATACCAACAGCACAATCTACTTTCCTTTGAGTCTGTTCAAAAAGATGCTATGCTGATCGTCTGTAAGAATGTGCTTCTACATTTTACAGAGCAAGAACGGGCTAAAGTTGTAAAGATGTATTATGACTCACTTGTCGATGGCGGATTCTTTGTGACCGAGCAGACACAGAAGATGCCAAAGGAAATGGAAAAACTGTTTGAACCCGTTGTTGCAAATGCACGGGTATACAGAAAAGTATCATAAACATTCATAAGATTTATAAATGCCTGATGCGGTATTGAATTCGCCTCATCAGGCCTCGCAGGGTCTGTACCTCCCTGGCAGTTAGTCTTGACCTACCAAAAATGCGCCTGACCATCAACATGGTCTTGTCTATTTTATATTCCGGGTATTCGATCTCTTCCATTAATTCATGAAAATGATCATACATAAGATCAAGATCAAAACGTTGGGCCAGTTCAATACTTCCTGGTTTAATATTGCTTAATTCATATAGCACCACAGTTGCAGCATGTGAAATGTTCATACTGGGATATTCATGACTTGTTGGTATGCTCATGATCATATCACACAGTTCCATCTCACTATTAATAAGCCCTTTATCCTCCCTGCCAAATAATATAGAGACCATTCCTTTTTCATCTTCAAGCATGTGTTTGATCTCAACCGGGGTATAGCTCGGCATACGGATATGATTCTCAATCCTTTTTCCCGGATTTCCTGTTGCTGCTATAATAAGATTAGAATCACCCACTGCATCAAGGATAGTAGAATGAATTGATGCATTCTCCAATACATCCCGGGCATGCATTGCCATAGCCCTGCTTTGTTCTTTCAGCCGGCACGGATTTACCAGTGCAAGATCAACATACCCGAAATTCTTCATAGTACGGGCAACAGAACCTACATTACCATCATATAAAGGCTCTACCAGTACCACTTTAAACTTAATGCCTTTAGTACTCATTTTCTGATATCATCCAAAAAGGTTTATAGTTGTCATTTTACTATATTTTATACCTTTAAGTGCCATCAGTTTTTCTACTTGTTTTATCAGATATTCCCCTTCACCGTGCATAATTATGATGCGTAAAAAATCATCATTATTCAGGGCTACCAGTACTGATGAGAGAACAGAGTTACCTGATTCGCATAATATATAATTAATAGAAGCAGATAAACCCTTTTCCAGGGGATTATATATCATCTCGAATAATCCCACACGCTCACCTTTAACTTGCTCCATCCATTCATAATACTGGATGTATCTCATGATAGCATTCCTGATAACATCTGACCTTGAATAAGGGCTTGCATCCACAAATGATCTATCAAAATATGTTAATAATTCATCCGGAAGTGATACTCCAATTCTGGTCAATTGTTTCCCCATATGATTCTCCGATTGATATATTTTAAAAAAAACGCAGAGAATGGAGGAGGTATCCTCTGCGTTTTATATTACGCAGGGTGCAGATATGGATTAAGTCGATAAACAGAGGATGGGAATCCCTATCAGCGTGCAAATAGCTTACTGTATCTATCAACCTGGATCATTGCTACATATAAGATGATTAATCCTATCTGCAAATCTGGTTCTACGAAGTATGTCGTAATAAAGTTTTCGATTTTATTAGCACAATATGATAATAATATGTAATAGTATGTGTCTAATATAATTGTTGAAATTTTAAGGGGATTCTAGTGATGTGCTTTTTTTTTAGTATATCAAGTATAACTTGATATATCTAAAATGCTCACTCCGTTCACATTTTCTGATCTTCAACTCCTTCGAAGCTTCAGTCGAAGATTCTACAAATCTCTATTTCTCAATTACTACCATCACATTCCCCACCTCAAGCACATCTACCAAATGACCTTGCGACATGATCTCCTTCTCAAATGTTACTGCCTCCGGTTCTAATGCTATTACCTCACCATTGACATCAATTGAGATCATTCCTTCTTGTGCCTGATCTGCAATAGACTCCGGATCAGCAGATCCGAGCACACCAATAATGGCACCCGCCTTCTTTTTAAACTTTGGTCCTATAATACTCATATTGGGTTTTATACCACATACGGTATATTCAAACTCGGGATTGCCATCTACCACATCTACATCCGCATTCACTGTACCTGTAATATCTGAAATATCTTCGATCTGACCATATATCCTGACCCTGCCGAGCCTTGCATTTAACGCCATACCACTTTTGGACTTAAACCGCCTGATTGCAGCTGTTATCTCCTTTACCTGCTCACCCTTTGCTTCAACTACAGGATCAATACAGGATCTATCCATCCCGGGCCATTGGGATGTATGTACGGAATGCTCATGTAATAGTGAATATACCTCTTCGGCAAAATAAGGCATAAAAGGCGCCAGCATCCTTGACAGAGTGTCTACTGTAATATATAGTGTCTGTTGAGCAGCCTGTCTGGCCCCGGTATCATCTCCATACAATCTGGATTTGATAAGTTCGATATAATTATCAGCCAGAATATCCCAGGTAAAAGTCCTGATATTCTTTAATGTCTCATCGTACTGGTATGCATCCATACTTACAGTTACATTCCCTATAAAAGTATTAAGTTTGCTAAGCAGCCATTTATCAATAATTCCATACTCTGTATCTTCCTTAGGTTCAAACCCTTCAAGATGCGGTATACAGAACCTGACAATACTCCATATCTTTTGCTGGAACCTGTGTCCTGCAACTACATCTTTCCACCTGAACATAATATCCGATCCGGTGGCACCGCCGATAGCAGCCCACTGTCTGAAGGCATCGGAACCGTATTTGCTGATCACTTCTTCAGGCATGACAATATTTCCCAGGCTCTTGCTCATCTTCTGTCCTTCCTCTCCCAGCACCATACCGTTAACGACAATGGAATCCCATGGTCTAAGTCCGCATAGAGCACTGGAACGCAGGATAGTATAGAAAGCCCATGTCCTGATGATATCGTGGCCTTGCGGTCTCATCTGTGTTGGAAGTCTTACATCATCCCTTGATAGCCAGCCAGCTACATGGAGGGCTGAGATGGATGAATCCATCCATGTATCCAGTACATCCTCCTCAGGTGAGAATGAAGTAGAACCACACTCACACGGATCACCTGGTTGGGATATATTAGGGTCTAACGGCAGCCATTCTTCTTTTGCCACTTTAACAGCTCCGCACTGGTTGCAGTACCACACAGGTATGGGTGTGGCAAAGATACGCTGTCTTGAGATACACCAGTCCCATTCCATAGTACCTGTCCAGTTCTTTAGCCTGGTCTCCATATACGGGGGCACCCATTCTATCTCGGATGATTTTGAGATGATATCCCCTGCATCTATTTTCACGAACCACTGCTTCTCAGACATGATCTCTATAGGGGTACTGCATCGCCAGCATAGTCCCACATTCTGGTCCAGGAGTTCTTGTTTATAGATGATCCCCTCATCTTTCATATCCCTGGTGATCGCATCCTTACATTCTGAAATAGACATGCCTTCATATTTCCCGGCAATAGAGGTCATCTGACCGCTGCTATCAATGGCCCTGCGCAAGGGCAGGCTGTGTTCTGCCCACCAACGCACATCCTGTTTATCACCAAAGGTGCATATCATTACTACACCTGTACCGAACTCGGGATCAACTTCCTTATCAGACAGCATAGGTACCATATGATCAAAGATAGGGACTTTTATTTCATGTCCGATATATTGTTTATATCTTTCATCCTGTGGGTTCACGGCTACTGCAACGCAGGCTGCCAGCAGTTCAGGTCTGGTAGTAGCTACATCCAGTTTATCGAAATGGAAAAAATTCAAGGTAGTCTGCCTGGCATCATATTCCACTTCAGCAAATGCAATAGCAGTCTCACATCTGGGACACCAGTTGACAGGATGGTCTGATTGATATATCCGGCCTGAGTTATGCATTTGAACAAAGGAGTGCTGGGTCTTGCCATAGTACTCAGGCTTCATGGTGATGTATTCGTTACTCCAGTCAATACTAAAAGCCAGACGTTTCATAGTGTTGCGCATCTTTTCGATATTCTGTGCAGTAAGCTCTTCGCACATTTTTCTAAACTCAGCACGAGGTACCTGGTTTTTAGTAATATTATGGATCTCCTCTACTTTAACCTCAGTAGGCAGACCATGACAGTCCCAGCCCTGCGGGAACATTACATTATAATTCCTCATCCGTTTATACCTGGCAGCAAAGTCGATATAGCACCAGTTCAAAGCATTGCCGATATGAAAATTACCAGTAGGATACGGAGGGGGAGTATCTATAATATATTGAGGTTTATCCGAATTCCAGTTAAAATGATACATTGAGTCGTTCCAACTCTCCATCCATTTCGGCTCGGTTGTTAGCGGATCATATTCTTTAGGAAGTTGGTTCTCTGACATTATTTACGCCTCGAATAATATAAAATGTTATGGGATTATTTATATAAATTATCCATCAAAATACACACAAGGTAAATATTATTATCGGTGTGATAACGGATTACCATGAATATCTATCTCATCATTTAATATTCTGGTAGAAGAAATAGGTTTACCATCCCATGCAAGAACATATTCTACGCATTCTATCTTAATAGGTGTTCGGCCAAGCCTGATACGCTGTCGGTTGATCGTCCTGCTCATTGGTTCTGTTTCAGGGGATACTACAAGGTAATCGAAATCTTCGGTCACTGTAGGCCCGAAAGGGTCATTTAATATAACAACAGTTGGTCTGGTATCAAATTCCTCAAGCATGAATTTATTAATATTTCCGGTTCTTTTATGACAATTATCAACTTCATGATATTTTTTTTTTGCCATCGCATCTGAGGTTAAGCCTATCAACAGGCTACCGTCTTTGCTTAACTGGTTGGCTCTGGCAAGCAGGGCACGGTGCCCGTCATGAATAGGAAAAAATGTACCTCCGACTGCAACTCTGGACATTGAGATGTCATATTGAAATAGTATACAATAATACTATTGATGTTCTCATATAGAATCCGACGAAAAGTTATTTATAGAACTACAAACACTCATCATCACTGAAAATAATATGGAGGTTATATTAAACTATGGCAGCACAACTAGGTGGACAGCCAATATTTATTTTACGAGAAGGAACCGAACGTTCCAAAGGCAAAGAAGCTCAAAGTAGTAACATCATGGCAGCTAAAGCAGTAGCTAATGCTGTGAGGACGACATTAGGTCCTAAAGGCATGGATAAAATGCTTGTGGACAGTCTGGGTGATGTGGTGATTACCAATGATGGAGTTACTATACTACGAGAGATGGATATCGAACATCCCGCAGCCAAGATGATGGTAGAAGTAGCCAAAACCCAGGACGATGAAGTAGGTGATGGTACTACGACTGCTGCAGTGCTTGCAGGAGAGCTTTTAAAGGTCGCAGAAGACCTGATAGAGCAGGATGTACATTCCACGATCATTGCCAGCGGATATAGATTGGCGGCTGAGAAAACTGCAGAGATACTTAAGACTATTGAGATTTCTGTGACTGAAGACGATGAAGAAATGCTAGAAAAGATCGCTATTACAGCCATGACCGGTAAAGGTGCAGAGAGTTCAAAAGATAAACTTTCGAAACTTGTGGTCAAGGCAGTAAAACAAGTTGTTGAGGAAGAGGCAGGTAAGAAGGTAGTTGATATTAATAATATCAAGGTCGAGAAAAAGGTAGGCGGCAGTATCGAGGATTCAGAGCTCATTGAAGGTATGGTCATTGATAAGGAACGCGTTCATCCCAATATGCCTAAAGTGGTTAAGGGTGCCAAAATCGCATTGATCAGTGAAGCCGTGGAATTCAAGAAGACCGAGGTAGATGCAGAGATCAGCATAACATCTCCTGACCAGTTGCAGTTGTTCCTGGACCAGGAAGAGAAGATGCTTAAAGCAATGGTAGATAATATCATTGACAGTGGCGCTAATGTAGTGGTCTGCCAGAAAGGTATTGATGACATGGCCCAGCATTATTTATCAAAGGCCGGAATACTTGCGATCAGGCGTGTTAAGAAAAGTGATATTGAGAAATTATCCCGTGCATGTGGTGCATCTGTGATCTCCAATCTGGATGAAATATCCGAATCTGATATAGGAAAGGCTGATCTGGCTGAAGAAAAGAAGATTGGTGTGGATAATATGCTTTACATCACAGGATGCGATAACCCGAAGGCAGTAAGTTTAGTGATCCGTGGTGGAACTGAGCATGTAGTAGACAGCCTGGAACGTGCCCTTGAGGATGCACTGCGCGTGGTAGGTGTCGCAATAGAGGATGAAAAGTTAGTAGCAGGCGGCGGAAGTCCTGAAGTAGAACTATCCCTGCGACTCAGGGAATATGCAGCTACATTAAAGGGCAGGGAGCAATTAGCAGCTAGCAAATTTGCTGATGCCCTGGAAGTCATACCCCGTACACTTGCTGAAAATGCAGGATTGGATCCAATTGATATGCTGGTAGAACTTAGATCGCAGCATGAAAAAGGTAAAAAGAACGCCGGTCTTGATGTATATACCGGAACTGTCATAGATATGCTGGAAAATGGTGTGGTAGAGCCTCTCAGGGTTAAAACACAGGCTATTGATAGTGCTACTGAATCAGCTGTTATGATTCTGCGGATTGATGATGTAATTGCATCTTCAGGCGGCGAACCAGGTATGCCACCCGGAATGCCTCCTGGTGGAATGCCTCCTGGTGGAATGCCACCTGGCGGAATGCCACCTGGAATGATGTAGAACGGATATAACTGTTAGAACGTACCTTTGCGGGTACGTTCTATTACTTTTTTTTGACTTATGTACGGGCTCTCTCCTGAAGAGCAGGTAATTGAAATATTACAATCACAAAAGATAGACTTAACTGCTGTACTGCCTTGTGACAGGTTGAAACGGCTGCTTCCACTGATCACATACAAATTTTCCACTATCAAGCTGACGCGGGAAGAAAATGGTATAGGCATCTGCGCAGGCTGCTATTTGGGCGGTGGGCGCCCAGTTATGGTTATCCAGAGCACTGGTCTGGGCAATATGCTTAATGCACTGCTGTCATTGAATACTGTATATCAGATACCACTACCTATTATCGCAAGCTGGAGGGGTGTATATAAAGAAAAGATTCCGGCTCAGTTACCCTTGGGCCAGGTTTTGCCCGGGATACTTGATGCATCAAAGATCAAGTATACTATAGTAGGATCCTCTAATGAACTGGACCTATTGGATCATGTTCTTACAGATGCATATGAAATGCACCGCCCTCATATTGCTTTGATCTTGCCATCTGTTTGGGAGGGGTCAAATTGTCCTCCTCCACCTGAACCTGAAGCGATTTCACCTGGACGGACTGTTCTAAGATTGAGTACTCAAACTAAAAGTCCGACCATATCCAGATATCAGGCTATAGAGTCAATAATTTCTGTAATTGATGATGAGATAATCGTATCAAATATCGGAGTGCCGAGTAAGGAACTGTATCATATCAAGGATAGAGCCTTAAACTTCTATATGCTGGGCTCCATGGGCCTTGCTTCATCCATCGGACTTGGGCTTGCACTAACACAAAACAGGCATGTAGTGGTAATAGATGGGGACGGAAGTCTTCTTATGAACCCGAATATATTAACCCAGATTGCAGTACACTCACCGGATAATTTGACAATAGCGGCAATAAATAATGCAACATATGGGTCTACAGGTGACCAACAGACATTGACACATAGTCATATCGACCTGGAACTTATGGCAAGAGGTCACGGGATACTCTCAACAGCAAAGGTACATACCAAAGATGAACTATTGGATGTGTATGAAAAATACAGGCATAACCCGGGACCCTTATTCATGGATATAATAGTAAAACCAAAAAGCGAATCTGTTGCTGATATCCCGCTAAGTTTACTGGAGATAAGGGAACGGTTTATACATTCCGTAAAGTCTGCTTAGACTATCTTCTTAAGCTTTGTTGCTGCCTTTTCAAGTTCAACAATGATCAGGCCGAGACCGGCTTGTGGTTGTGCTATCACGACCAGTATTGCATTCGGTCCGGCTCCTGTGCAGATCAGTTTCCCATCTTCTGATTCTACGATCACTCTACCGGGCAATCCTTTGCCCAGGGTCATGCTGATAGTCTCAGCCGCACCCAGCATTGTTGCTGACATTGCTGCGAGACTATCAGCTTTTTTTTCTTTTGGCATATCTGTGTTGAATACCAAACCGTCACGGCTAACTATAGCGCATGCTTCTATGGTGCCAACTTCTTTTAATCCCACAATTATTTCCTGCAATAATTCGGACGATGTTTCCATTTTTACCTCATATATAAAATGTTTTTTGTTAAAAATACACAGTATAATATATTAGTGTATTATATTTAAATTGGTGAATAAAATATATATCCACTCCTTAGTATATAACTGTTTCGATTTTTATAGAAAGATGATGGTAATCATTATTATGGTGATATTTTTTACAAGTGTATCATCTACATTCTGCAGAGAACAAAATCCCAAATTGATAATGTTATATTTGAGACAGGGATGGAGCAAATACCATAAGTACCAGTGATGCCAACATGAGTATTGCAAAACCTGCGGCGACTTTTCCTGCTATTTCACCCATTCGTTCTCCATCACCAAATAAACGCTCTAGAATAGAGTGAACTGTATCCTTTAATACATGTCCTCCATCTAAAGGTAACATGGGCAGACAGTTGAACAGTCCTACATAGAAGTTCATCCACATGATCCAGAGCAGGGAATTTGCTGCCCAGAATACTCCACTACCAAAATATGCAGCAAGACCAATAGGTTCATAGAACATTATAATTGTACTACTAAATCCCTGGAAGCTTCCGATGAAAGGATTTGGAAACGGGAGAACTAATAGAATGATCCAGCCATATATTCCGGTCATAAGGGATGGTATCATCTGTAAGAAATGCAATAGTTCCTTTGCAGGATATTCTCCTACATATATACCCAATGGTCTACAAATGGCCACATTCGAAAAACCCTCGATTCCAATAAATCCCTTTTCATTGTCCATGGGATGCTCTTTTAGATTAACGGTATAATTGAAATCCCCATTAGCAAAAAGAGTGTAAATTACAATCTTCTGGTTAGGAGTAGTATTGGTCATGAAATTAATAAATGCCTGTGTATCCGGGATTGTAGTATCATCAATTCTGGTAATTATCATACCATCTATGAGTCCTGCTGATTTTGCAGGTGTATCAGGTATGACCTCATCGAACCTGACACCACTGATAGTATCCTCAAGCTCAGGGTCGCTTTGAAGTACTACTTCTTGTATAGTACTGTCTTTTTTTATTTGCATCCTGATAGTTTCACCAGGAGTTAAAGAGTTCATATAGTCAAAAAATTCCGAAACATTCCCTACTGGTTTATCATTTATTCGGATAATAAGTGTAAGATCTGTTATTTCGGCAATATCAGCAGGTGATCCGGGTTCGACTTCTGTGATCAATACATTGCTTATGGGTGCAATTGATCCGATCACTATGAAGAACAGTATAAAAGCAATAAAAGATGTGACAAAATTAGCCATTACACCAGCAGATAATATTCTAACTCTTTGTCTGCGATTGGCAACCGGCTGTTTTGGTTCTTTTTCCTTTTCTTGTTTTAATTCATTCTCTATCTTTTCTACTGCATTCTCCTGTTTTTCAAATAACTGATCTTCATCAGGTTCAGCAAAAGCCCCTATAGGGATCAATACAAGTATTAACCCCATGGATTTAACCCTGATATCCTCTACTCTGCATAGTATGGCATGAGAGAACTCATGGACCACCAGGGTAACGACCAGTGCGATTACACCCCATACAAAGGGTATGAAATCATTGATGCCAGGGATTAAAAATAAATTCCTGAGTTTATTTAATTCAGTGGGTGGAGGTAAAGTCTCTTTATGCAGGGAGATCAATGTGGAAATATCAAAAATGATTATTATGACAAACATTATTAGCATACCAACAATCATTAATATGATGCCAATATCAGCAAATAATCTCCAAAAACTTTTGACTTTTGCTATCCAATTAAGGAAATCCTGACCCCGGACAGTACGTATCATCAACATTGGACCGTGGTTGGTAATATTAAATTTCTCAAGAATTCCTTTTTTTTTAAAAAGAATTATTAATTGCCAGTAGATAGCAATTATTAATAGGATTATCCAGTATGTTTCAACAAATGATAATAACGAATTGATCAGGCTCAAATATTTGGGTCTCCGTATATTGGTTTATAGAAAGGGTCATATGGTCTTGTTGGTACTAATTAATCGATACTCTATTATATATCTTTGGTACGTTGTTTATTATAAATAATATACTACTCCGCATGTGTAATTCGAAATTCTATATGACTGCCACAGAGGTCACAGAGAGCATAGAGATAGGAGTTGGGGATGGAAAAGGCATCTCTGTGTTCTCTGTGGCAAAAAGTTACAAAAAACAGATACGGTTTAGTATAAATAGAATACGCCGCTGGGAATCTAATAGTAATCTTATAAATAAGAAGACTACAGTTTATGAGTATTCATTTCAAAAACTAGGGGAATAAAATCTGTAAATCTTTGTTTATATTATTTGCCACAGAGAGCACAGAGGACACAGAGAGGAAAAACACTGTGAGCTCTGTGGCTATCATTTTTGCCCTAGTATATCAAGTATAACTTGATATACTCAAGAAAATCCGACCAGAGGGAGGATTTTGTTCTTTGATTTGAAGTGGATACCTTTATGAATGTATACATATCATCAAACTAATCATCAGACCAATCATCAGAGGTGATAAAATATGGAAGATTGTCTATTCTGTAAGATAATAAAAGGAGATATACCAAATTATACTGTGTATCAGGATGAGAAAACTCTGGCTTTACTGGATATTAATCCGAATACCAGAGGTCATACACTGGTCATTCCAAAAGAACATGCAAGTAATATTATTAAAATGGAAGATTCGAACGTAGATGCTGTATTCAGGACAGTACGCAAAGTTGTTCGCGGTTTAGAGGTTGCACTGAAACCGGATGGGTTCAATCTTGTCGTCAATCATGGCGAAGCAGCAGGCCAGCTTATACATCATTTCCATTGCCATATTATTCCAAGGTATGTTGGGGATACGATTGAATTCAATGCAAAAGGAATTACTTTGTCAGAGGACGAATTCAATGACCTGGCGCAAAAAGTGTCAAATCGAATAACAATATAGTACTGAAGGAATCAATGATCACATGAAAGATTTGGCATGTCCTTTATGCGGCCGGATTACGGACCATTATATTAATGGCTTATGCAGGGACTGTTTTTTAAAGAATATTACTATTGCCAATGTGCCACAAGTGATACATACAATTATCTGTGCTGCATGCGGAGCAGTAAAAAAAGGCCGTAGGTGGGAAATGAACGATACTGAAATAGAGGAATTAATCAAAGAGCAGATCATAAGATCAGTGAAGATCAATCCCATTATTAAGGACTATAAGATATCTATAAGGCTGACCAGCCGAGATCCTCGCATATTTAATGGAAAGATAGTTGTCAACTCCTTGATAGATGGTATTAAAACCGATACAGAACTGCAAACGCAAGTACGGGTTAAAAAAGAGACATGTGTCATCTGCAGCCGAAGGGCTGGCGGGTATTATGAAGCGATGGTACAGATCAGAGCTAATGAACGTTTTCCTGATGAAGATGAACAGGACCAGGTGCTGGATATGATATTTAATATTGTAGACCGTCAATATAATTCTGGCAATGGAATGTCATTTATTACTAAGATCGAAAAATTGCATGAAGGGACAGATGTGTATCTGGGTTCCAATAGTATTGCACGGCAGATATGCCGCACAGCATCCGGGCAATTTGGCGCTAATTTCTCCGAATCATCTACACTGGCAGGCAGAAAGGATGGAGAGAATATTTACAGGATCACTTACAGTCTCAAGCTGCCCAGGTTCGTACCAGGTGACATCATAAGATTTACGGACGAAATTATATTGATCCGCCACTCCGGTAAAAGGACATCAGGTTTAAATCTTGAAACCGGACACGAATTCGTTGAACATACTAATAAATTAAAAGATGCGAATAAGGTTTCAGATGCAGGATGTGCAGTATCCACTGTATTGATATCAGTAGAGGGCGATACAGTACAGGTAATGCATCCGCAGACCTATCTGTCTGTTACTTTACCAAAACCTGCCTATATTTCAGGAACCGGCGGTGAAGAGATAAAGATAGTAAATATTAATGATAGCCTTGTAATACTACCGCCTGGATAGGATATGGTGTTCATGAAGGCTTTGCTAGTAGAAAAAAACCGGGTTGAAGTAGTAAGAAAACAACTGCTGGAATCCGGGTATCTGGATACCAGGCGCAAGTTGGTACGAAGAGGAGATCAATTAGAGGTTCCTATAAAAGATACAGCTTTACCTGGATCTTATCAATTTACTGTTATTGATCAAGATCACATGGAATTTTATGAGTCCGAACCAGGGCTTAGGGAACTAATGAGCTCATATCTTGATGAAGAAAGACTCAAGCGCTTACCATGCGGATGGCAGATAATAGGAAGGGTGATTATCATTTCTATACACAGTGATCTATATTTTGTGAAGACACAGATAGGGAGTACATTTCTTAAGATGTATCCATATTGCAAGAGTGTATATATAGATAAGGGGATCAGAGGTGATCTGAGAAAACCGGACCGTGAACTTATTGCGAAAAGAGATGGTGTGATTTCTCCGCAGGAGACTGTGCATACCGAGAATGGATGTAAGTTTAAACTGGATGTTACCAGGGTTATGTTCAGTAAAGGTAACCTGCAGGAAAGGATCAGGATGAGTACTCTCGGTAGTGGTGAAGTGGTGGTGGATATGTTTGCGGGTATCGGATATTTTACTATTCCTATGGTAGTACATTCAGCACCTAAAAAAATTATAGCTATTGAGATAAATCCTGAATCCTATTATTACCTGGTGGAAAATACCAGACTGAATAATGGAGAAGATATTGTTGAGCCTATCCTGGGTGATTGTGCTAATAACACGCCTGTGTGTGTTGCTGATAGGGTGATAATGGGATATGTTAAGCGTACACATTATTATCTGGCAAATGCGGTACTTGCTTTAAAACCATCCGGTGTGCTGCATTATCATGAGACTGTGCCTGTTCATTTAATGCCTGTGAGACCTATTGAGAGAATAAGATCGGCTGCTGAGGAACAGGGACGTGAGATTGAGGTACTCTGTTGGCGTAGAGTAAAGAAGTATTCTCCTGGGGTATGGCATGTAGTGGTGGATGTCAGGGTCTTTTGACATGAACGAAATCTTTGTAGCAATAGGACTGATAGTCTTTGCAGACCGATGGAGCATTTGGTGGGTAACGAGAGTCACTGCTCACCAGACCAGCCCGGTGATACACTTTAAGGTCGTTCATAATAACCTCTTTTCTTCGCCAAAGATGGCTGGCAATTTATACAATTCTGTTTCAGCCTAGCTTGTGTATAATAAATCGTGTGAACTTAGAAGTATGAGCTTATCCGTGCCCTATTTTTAGTGTCACGATTGTTATGTTGGTTCAAGATATCCTCGCAGATGCACAAATTCCCTATCATTTGCAGTCACAGACCACGCTTTTGAAAAGCGTAGTATCATATGGATGCTCATGAATTCGATATTTTAATCGGTTTCGTCGACATTGAAATCCTCAAAGCGACGCCAATTCATAGATCACAGCATAGTTTTGCAACCCGTTTTTAGAAAGTGAGTTGACTTAGGATATATTCATGGAATTTTTATGTCATTAAACGACAAGAATATATACCCTTGTGAAAAATATAATACAAATCTAATGAACATGATTTTCAGAAGTATATAAGAATCGAGTTCTAATATGACGAGTTGGGCGAAATGCAAAAAACACAGTGTTGATATAAATCATTTTATAAGATAAATGAATTAACAAAATTTGCGCTTACCTGGAATAAATAATATGAAAATTAACTCTATAAAAATAGACAAACTTTTTGAAATATTTGACTACAATATTTCATTTAACAATAATGAAAACTTGTTAATCATAACAGGTCCAAATGGATTTGGAAAAACAATGATACCTATTTTCCGCACATCTCGAATGTCTTATCTTCGATTTAATTCATGACACTCAAAAATCAAATCTTCTGATAGACCTCAACAGGAATATCCAATAATTTTAGAACTAACTGTTGAATCTCGCTCAATTGAGGCTGAAATGTCTGGATTATGGTTCCATTTCTAATTAAGTCATGGTAGTGAACGTTCTCAAAAAGTCCCAAAATACGATCTGTGGTCGGAGAATGACATTCCCGAGATTCTGGGTAGATGGGGATGCTCTCTAAACCATTCCGTTCCATACTCTGTCGAACAGCCCGCTCGATAATGGATTGAACCAATAAAGCCACAAAATACAGAAACAAGAATGCTTCGATACGAGTAACACTGTTCAACCAGAACGGAGTGACATTATACACTGTTT
>JAIOQW010000244.1 GCA_021108405.1 Methanosarcinales archaeon | reverse complement strand
TGCATTGGCAAAACCGCAGATCCAGCGGATATATTCATCACGCCAAGACTCTTTCAACTCAATTGTTTGGCTTTCTCCGGGATTCATACGCCTGCAACCTTCTTGTCGGTGTTCATACATCCTCCTTGACAACCCAGTGGCAGACCTTCAGCCTTCAGTTGGGCTACCTGCATTTCAATGGCCCTGGCAGTCCTTCCAATGGATTCAGCGATTTCCGGAATAGATACCTTTGGATTCTCACGCATTAATGATAGGATTTTCCCCGAAGTTTTCCCCGAAGTTTTCTCTGGAGTTGTCTCTGTTGTGTCCACTTGGCCGCTTTCCACCGGTATGGTCCCGGGGTGTACGGGCAGCCGGATCAGGAAGTACGTTCTGTCGCCGTCCGTTTCAAACTCGGGTGCTGGAGAATGGTTGCCTTTCATCACCTTCAGGATCTTCGAGATCCCGGTCGAACGGCCCTCGGTGAGATCTAGCTCTTTGAGGAACTCGCCGATTCGTCGATTACGATATCGGCGGCTGACCGCTTTTCCTTTTTGCAGATCCGCCATCCGGATAGAACGATCAGGGCCGGGAAAACTCAGAACCACCAGATCCTCAGGGGTGATTCGCACTTCTATCGGCTCACGAATGTCGTAGGAACGGTGGTAAACGGCATTGACCACCGTCTCTTCGATGGCGGCATATGGATAATTCCAGAAACGATCGACTTTGGCCCGGTCAGGGTGCTTGACGACCGTTTGCTTAAGATAGTTGGCCTGGATCTGGTTGCAGAATCCCAGAAGTTCCAACTGTATCCTGTCCAGTTGGTTGTTTGGTAGGCCTTTCAGCGGAAAGATTGGCATGCCCATCTCCTCGCAGTCCTGTCCGATCACCACATAACCGCCGCCAAGGTTCTCGAAGTCGTTGGCAAAGGCGCAGAGAGTGCGCATGATCGGATCCGGATTCCATCCCGTCTTGTACTCGATCCGCTCGCCTTCGACCTTTCGCTGGTGAAGCAAGTCCTCGAGGTTTATGGGGAGTTTCGAGGTCATGCGCCAGCCTCCTGCGGTTCGGTTAACAGAGGAATAACACGCTTCTTGCCTGTGAGCAGATCTTGCATGAGGGCGGTTTTAAGGGAGCGGAGTTTTTGTCTCTCCCTTTCGCTGTGTCTAATTACCTGCTCACATGAAAGTACTGAATCGACAATCTTCGACTGCTCTTCGATTTGCTGTGGTACAGGTACGATTAGTTCTTCAAGTTCAGGTTGAGATATTGTTGTCATTGTGACATGTTTGGCTCGGGACATTAGAAAAATTCGAGCGATATGAGACTGACAAAAAAGCGTTAAAAATTCTGGAAGAATTTCATCCTTTTTCGGTTGGATGCGCATAACATGACATTCGAATAGCGTAGGTTCTTTTATGTCACGAATAATGTTGCAGTGTGCAATACCTTCAAGCACTAAGGAGCTTCTAGTGAAGAACACATCGCCAAATTTTACGCCATACTTTAATAAGTCATTTACCTTTGCCCTAACTCGTTCGACTTTATGGTGACCGGTGTCAATGCCAAGTGGCTGATAAATTTCAGATACATTGATAAGTTTATAGCCAAATCCAACTAATTCTGGCTTTTTAAAAAAACCGTTTTGTGCACCACCACATGAAACTTCTCTTAAAATTTTCACATCCCACTCCACCGGAATCCTCCCCAGCGGCGAATCTTTAAATTCGTGGGTCTGCTCCGAGCGGAGGTTGCCGTGTTTGTCGATCCCACGGGTGAGGAGATCCTGCATCAAGCCGGTCTTGATGCGCTGCTGCTTGGCAATCAACGCCTCGGTCTGCTCAATCGCCCGATCCACCGTTGAGAGGATCTCGGCGATTTTGGTCTGTTCGGGTTTTTGCTGAGGAAGTTCAATTCGAAGTTCTTTAATTGTCCCTTGGTTGATTGATGCTTGGTTGATTGCCTGTGCAGCCACCTTCTCAAACCACAGCTTTGCGTTTATAAGTTTATAGAATAAAAACTTTTTATCCACCTCTTCAACGGGTCTGAGGACAAGCAGATTCATACCATGAAAAAGCTTTGTTCCTTCACTTACTTGCGCAACCTTTCCGATATGTTTCAGGCTGTTGATGTTACTGAATAATATATCGCCAGATTGCAGGAGATATGAATCAGGGATGAAATCTACGTAACCAACTTTATTGAGATCTATTGTCCCATCAGAAATCGTCTCAATGCGTGAAACTGGGAAATTCGTAAACTGGTTGACCTGTTGACCGGAATATCCATTGCGGATCAATTTCAGTTGAGCACCCAGACTTTCTCTTTTCCAACCTTTCACAGCGCTCATTTCACTCATCTCCCCGGCACTCATTCTCCTCTACAAAACGTTTCCCTTTTTCAGTCACCCGGTATTTCTGCTTGCTGCTTGTGGGTTTATCGGGAATGGTCATTTCGATCATACCGGCAGTTAGCGCCGGAATAAGATAAGCCTCCCTGAAGTAGTTTTCATGCCGGAGAGCCAAAGCCTCCTGGATGTCCGTACGTTTCATCTCTCCAACCAATACCTTCAGGAGCCTCTGAACTTCCCCGGTAACTTCCCCGGTAACTTCCCCGGTAACTTCCCCGGTAATCCCGCCAACGGCTTTGAAGGCGAGTTCAGGCTTTCTTCGGATAGTAACCACAAAGCCGTCCGTAAGGGCAAACTTCGGTTCAGCAAGGCCGACATCACGGCAGCGCTTGATCATATCACCTGTTCCGGTGCCCATGCGTTCGATATATTTAGTAAGATAGAGCGGCTCGGCCAATAAGGGATTCCAGGGCACAGATCCGTGGGGCTTTCGCAGTTTTGCAAGGGTCAAGGGCGGCGAAAGGGTACCCGGGTTCCAGACCTCCAGCCTGTCCGCAAAGAGCATTACCTGCACACTACCATTGCTCGTATAGTCCCGATGAGCTACAGCATTGACAATGGCCTCGCGAATCACTTCAGGAGGCATCTCGTAGGCTACGGGCGCCTGAACGCTCTGGGTGCGGGTTCCGACAGCAAGATTAATTTTGGAGAGCACAAAATCAACAGCCTGATCTACCAGATCAAAGACTGTTCCTTTGTAAATCCGGTAAAAAGGAATAGGCTTGGTTACCTCAACGCCATGAAAATGGGCGCACTTGATCTCGGAGGAAATTAGGAAGCGTTGCGGCTGTCTTCCAAAGAGCAAGACTGCTGCATTGCTCGGTCTTTCTTTATCAAAGAGATTTAGATGAGTAAGGACCTCCATGGTCGTGGATTCTTCGGGCAGTGGGAAGCCTCTGGCCCGTCGGGCTCGCCTCAGAAACGTGTGTATCTTCTCTTCGTCCAGATCGTCCATGGTGGCGTTCCTGCAGAAAGAGGCGTCAAAAGGCGCACAACGTATCAATTCGTGTTCATCAAGGTATTGAACAAGGCTTCCGTACATTGCGGCGATCAACTCTGCGGCACTGACAAAGCGGCGTCTCACCACCTGGCCTCCCGCCGCCTTGATAAGGGCCTGCATTTTGGAGGCCTTGCCGCCATCGTCAGCGCCTTTGACAAAAATAAGACGGTGTTTCCCGAGCCGCGTCGCAAGGTCGAATTCCAGATGGGTGGGAGAATAACCTTTCTCGTCTTCATTTCCGTATTCCTTCCCGAAGAGCCCCACGTAAATGTCGCATCGTTCAACTTCCTGAAGATAGACCTCGTCAGCCCGTCTGTCAATGGCGGGCACATCTTCGAACAGAAAAACATCATAAAACCGCCGAAAAAGCGGGTCACTCCGCAAATACTCACGCAGAGCGGCGCGTTCCTCTGTAAATTCATTTTGCACACTGCTGATAAAGATGCGAATCGGCCTCATGTTTCCTCTCCCAGATACCCCAACCCCTTCAGGAACCCATCCAGTTCCTTCAGAGTCTTGGTTCGTTCACTTTCCAGTTCACGGCTGAACACAGCGTATTTATCCCAGAGTTTTTCCACCATACCCTGAACGAGTTCATTCGTCTGTGATCTCATTTTACTTTTCATCAGCATCAGCCTCCTTCGTTTGTTTTACCAGGATGTCTCGCTCTTTTTCAGTCACCCGATACTTCTGTTTACTGCTACGCGGCTTATTGGGAACTGTCATTTCCAAAAACCCAGCCTTAATAAGTGGATTAAGAACCTGATTCCTGAACTTGGTGCGGTCTGTCCTTCCCGCAATTTTCATAAGTTCAGTAATTCCAGTGTCAATCAAGCACTTATACAATATTTCAACCTGGTGCTGACTTAGTGCCAACCTGGTGCCAGTGGCCATATTGGATGACACATTGGATGCATTTTCAGGAGATGCGCCAGACGTCATTTGAGTTGTGTGAGTCATTTTTGAGTCATTTGCCGGTGTTTTGATGTGTGAGTCACTTGAGTCATGAATGAGTCGTTTAGAGCCGAGGATGTAGTGGACGCTTCGCGCCGTGCCTTTGCGAATGAAAACACCTTTGGATACCAGTTCAGCCAGATCGCGGATAGCAGTTGGGCGACTGGTCGAAACGGCCTGTTGATATACTGAGTTGGTAATAACTCCCTTTGTCTTGACTACGGCTACAGCTTTCCGCTGACGCTCGAGATATTCTACCAAACTTGCATACAAAGCCGTAGTCAATTCCGCCACATCGGTAAACCGTCGCCTGATCAATTGCCCACCGGCTTTATGGATCAGCGCCATCATTTTCGGATTCCGCCTGCCATCTTCCGTGCCCTTGACGAAAATCAATCGTGTTTTGCCACATGCAGTGGCATGATCAAATTCGCGCTCGGTTGGCGAGAGACCTGTCAAATCAGTGCTGCCATATTCGTTCCCTAGGATTCCCATATAGATTGAGCAGCGCCCCACTTCTTTGAGATATACATCATCAGTGCGTCGGTCAGAAGCAGGCAAATCTTCAAACAGGAAGACATCAAAGAATTGATGAAGCAACGCATCCCTGCGAACATAATCACGGATAACACAGCGTTCCTCTGCAAGTTCCTTTTGCACACTGCTGATAAAAATGCGAATAGGTCTCATGTTTCCCCTCCCAGATACCCCAACCCCTTTAGGAATCCATCCAGCGTCTGCAGAGTCTGGGTTCGTTCACTTTCCAGTTCACGGCTAGACACAGCGTATTTGTCCCAGAGTTTTTCCACCACCTGGATCAACTCACGCTTTTCTGCGTTGAGGTAGCGGTTCAGCTCGTTGAAGGCCAGGTCGTAGAGCTTTTTCAGGATCAAACTACGGCTCTCTTCCTCAGTGAGATGGCCACCGATGACGGTGAGAATGCCGTCTGTTTTAGCGAGGCGTGTTTCAAGGATAGCTTTGTCTTTATTCAGAGCAGTGATCTTCTTCTTGTCGTCTTTGTTGGTGCTATCGAGATTGGCCAGTTGGGCATCCACCTGCCGGATTAATTCCTGGCTCTCAATCTTGAAATCATCACCACCGAGCCGCTTGAGCTGCAACTTGAGTTCCAATTCATCGGTTTTAATTTTCAGCGTAGCCTTGCTGTCTTTAATACACTTTTCAATTACCTTTATAGCCTTTTCCTGCGCTTGAAGGTTTTCCAACTCCTTGCGGGCAGAGTCTCCAGTGCTACCTTTGAGGTCATCGATCAGTGCCTTGAGGGCTTTTTTAATTACAGCAGCAGAAATGTTTTCGTCCTCACCCGGTTCATAGGCTGCCACTTCCTGTGCAGTTTCCACAGCCTCTCCCAGCTCACTCTGCGCCTCGCTGATCTGCCCTTCTAACATTTCAATCTCGTCAGCTTCAGACTGAAAGAACTCAGCTATCAGGTAATCATCCTGAATCAGGCTGTGGTGCCAGCCAGTGGAGATAATGGTCTTGAGGTCATAACGGATATGCTGCCACCAGTTCACAAATACCCCTGCGCTCTTGAACTCATCGAGCACATCCAGAGGGATAAACTTGTTTTTAAGCGTGGTCAAAAGTTCGTTCCGTACCTCGGGCATCTTTTTACCGTCGCGAAGCCGGGCAAAGTCGTCGCGGGCTACCATCCACCAGGCTTCTAAAGCATCATGATGCGCAACAAGGATCTGCTGGAGTGTGGAATCGGCTTCCAGAGTGGCCTTTATAGCGGGCTTGGCCTCAATCTCCGAACGGAAGGCAAAGTAATCGGGACGAGCAGACTGAAATAGCGTGTCGGACTGTATCCCAAAGCGGTTAAAGTCAGCAACAAGGGCGGTAATCTCGCTCTCGGGAATCCCGCCGACCAGGTGCGCCTGCACATCCTCTGGTTCCGGCTCCGGGGTGTTATCCACATAGCGGCGGATATTGAGGTTGTAATCGTGGGTCTCCACTATTTCAACCTTGCTGACCAGGCGGGAGTATTTTGGAAGTTCCCGCTTATGGGTGAAGACGAAATCGATCTTTTCGATGTCCTCAGGACGCAGTTTATTTTGGGCCTTGCCTTCGGCGTATTCACGATCAGCATTGATAAACAGCACCTTATCCTTCAGTGAATCGGGCTTGTTCTTGTTTGCCACGATCACACAGGCAGGGATACCGGTGCCGTAAAAGAGGCCGGGCGGCAGGCTGATGATGGCTTCAATAACATCGTCATTGATAAAGATCTCGCGGATGAGCTTCTCCTTACCACCACGAAACAGCACCCCGTGTGGCATGATCGTGGCCATGTGACCATCGGGCTTGAGGCTGGCAAGCATGTGCTGCACAAACATCAGGTCGGCCTTCTTACCAGTCTCGGGACACCATTCGCGGAAACGGCTGGGGAATTTCAAATTTGCACGGCTGTAGTTCTGTGAGAAAGGCGGATTGGCCAGAACGCGGTCGAACTTGCGCACCTGGCCGTTTTCCAGAATCTGGGGGTCTTCCAGGGTGTCGCCGTTTTCGATAGTGAAGCGGGTGATGTTGTGGAGGATCATGTTCATGTTGCAGATCGACCAGACGGTGCCGTTAGAGTCCTGGCCGTAGAGGGCGAGATCATTAGGGTCTTGCCCCTGCTCTTCCACATATTGATGTGATTGGATCAGGAAACCGCCTGAACCGGCGGTGGGGTCGTATATCTCGTTGCCCGCCTCTGGCTTGGTGATCTGCACCAGGAGGCGCACCACTTCAACGGGAGTATAGAACTCGCCGCCTTTTTTGCCAGCACTGTCAGCAAAGAACTTGATCAGGTATTCATAGGCCGCACCCAGCAGGTCAGGGAATTCGAAATTTTCGTTGACCAAGACGAACCGGGGCTGGTTGAAATGATCCAGTAGATCTTTCCATTTCTGGTCAGGGATCCTGGTCTTGCCTTTGACGGCATTGAAATCTATGTTATTTTTAAGCACATCAGCAAGTGCATCGTTTTCCTCTTCGACAGCGGCAATGGCCTTGTTGAGCATGTTACCAATGTCGTGTTTTAGATCCTTCAGCGCCGGAACCAGCTCGCCCTTCTCGTCGGTCCATGACTCATGCCAGCGGGCGCGAACAGGAACGAAGAAAGTATCGCCATAGGAGTTTTTATCTTCCAATAGTTCCTTTATGAGGTCTGGCTGATCCTTAAAATGCGCGAAATCTTTCTTACGAAGTTGCTCACGTCTACGGTCGAACTCATCTGATAGACGCTTTAGAAAAAGCATTCCGAAGATGAATTCCTTGAACTCTGAAGCATCCATCTTACCACGCAGAATATCGGCGGACTTTAACAGGAAGTTTTCGAGTTGAGAGAGCGTGATTGTTTCGCTGGACAAAATTTATTCCTCTTCTTTAAAAGATATGAGATAATGATTGGTAATATAGAGTTATTTATATTGTGGAAGGTATAATATATGAGTATGTACTTATCAAAGAATCTTCCAGGGGTTTTAGTACCGAAATATTACAAGAGTGTTGATAATCTCGTTGAGGATGCATTCAGAGCCCTTTTGAATTTGAAGCCGGGGTTGGAGGTTGAGATGGCTATTGAACTTTATTGTAGAGAGGAAGTTTCGCTTTTAAAAGCTGCTGAAATAGCTGGTATGGATATGGAAGAATTCAAGGAAATACTAAAAGGGAGGGGATTAAAGGTTAGTAGTTATATTGGCTCTAAAGAAGAAGTCATGAAAATCCTGCAAGATATTGAAATTTCGGATAACCGGTTGTTTGAAATGGAATTGTAGAGCAATAATGATGAGAGGATAAATCTAAATGAAGTTCCTCCTTCTCCAGAAAACAGACTGGGTATACCACAACGTCAAATCCTATAAATCCTGTCGAAAAGTCAAGTGGTAGCTCTGGATATGAAAAGAAATAGAATGGAACAATTTGGAACGAGACTGATATTGTTATTAGCAGTACTGTTATTTCTAGATGCCGGATGTGCTGAAGGAATACCGCCTGAAGTGGAATGGATAAGGACCTATGGCAACAGTAGTATTGATAGAGCGCATTTTGTTCTGCAGACCCCTGATGGCGGCTATATAATTGCAGGAGATAAGGAATCCTATGGACCGCAAAGTAATGATCTCTGGCTGATAAAACTGGGAGATATATCAGCTAAATCTGATAAGGAATACATACAATCTGATGAGGAACAAACACACCTTGAAAAGCAGCCAGAACAAACCACTAGCTTACCGGGTTTTAATGCAGTATTAGCATGTGTATCTATATTATTTGCAGTTATTAAAATCCTGCAAAAAAGAAAATGATGCCAGACATGTCAAAATAGGGTATCTGCTTCAAATTAGGAAATAACTGACATTATTTTAAAACCGAAAGATAATGATATCCAGGTCGAGGACTTCATGACAGAACCAGAAGAGATGGAATATAAGGGTGGAGGCGCAATGGATGAGGAAATACCAGGGTTCATGTCAGATTTGAAAGAGTTTTTTAAGCCATGTAAAGAAAAAATTAAAATGTCTATAGCTATCGTTACAATGTCGGTAAATTTAATGATTTTTGGTATTTATTTTACAAGATTTCATTCCCTGGAAGATTTATCCTTTTATAATTACATAGACACGGATTAACACTGTCTACCACAGCAACCTTAAATCCGTGTAAATCTGTGTTAATCCGTGTCTGAAAAAATGCTTTCGAACTCTATAAAGAGGTGCCAATTACCCTCAAATTTGAAGTGGATACCTCAAGAGGCAATATTTCATTAAAAATACTGGTAAATTATCATGATTCTTGAAGAGGTAGTAATTACCCATAGATTTGAAGTGGATACCAAATAACCTATACATCAATAATCAAAATTGAATTCCTGCCATCAAACGTCACTGAATATTTATCTATAATATTTCGTCCGATTAAAACATCTCCATCATCCTGGTAAAATGCGATAATATCTCTATGATAATCTCCAAGGAATTGCAGGTGTAGCCAGGTATACCATGTAGTAACAACGCCTCCAACCGCGCTTACATTAGCACGGTTAAGCATTTCCAGCCCCAGTTTTACCCAGAGGTCTTTTGGTATAACAACAGCATCTGAACCAGTATCAAGATATGCGTATGATCTTGCTTTTTCATTAGAAACCGGGTTAACAAGGGTAATTAAAACCAGAGGATCATTGTCAATATATTCGAAAATGGATTTTTCAGACATTATTTCGATTCCGTAAACGCGCAATTGAAGGATTTTTGCCCACTCTTTGCATGAATATTCGATGACCAGGTCGTTTAGTTCGAGCTGCAAGACCAACTATGCTAACATTATCACCAACTGTTGCAAAGTCATTTTCATCGATATCAATAGCGATTATCTTCCCGGAATACAATTTTTCCCACTCTTCCCTGTGAGATTCATAGATTTTTTTTGCTATTTCATCTATAATGTCATTCTCTCTCATAATTCATCCCTTCAATGAAAAATATAATCTTTTATTTATTAATTATAATGTTAATAATTCTTTCTTTAATCTTTAACTTAAAAATAGCCAACTCTATACTTAAAGTCTTCTTACTCACATGAGTAAACTTTAAACTGGATAACAGTTCAGCTTCAGTTATAGCCGAAAAGAACCTGATGCACTCTCATCAATAAAAAGTCTCAGGTTAGTTGCGTTCTCTCAACCATCTTGCAAATTTACGCATAGCATTGCCCCTATGAGATACAGGATTCTTTTCTTCTTCTTCAAGCTCACCAAACGTACACCCCTCATAAAGAAAAATTGGATCATACCCGAATCCATGCTCACCCTTCTCTTCAAAGGCAATAGACCCTCTAACCTCTCCGGTAAAGGTATGCGGTTCACTTCCGGGTTCGCAGAACCCCACTGCTGTCTTGAACACAGCTTTTCGGTTTTGTTCTCCCTCCATTAGTTTGAGTATCTTCCCGTTCCCCAGATGATCCTCGACATATCTTGAATACGGACCAGGAAAACCATCCAAAACCTCTATGAATATCCCGCTGTCATCCACCATTACAGCTTTATTCAAATGATTTGCACACCACTGAGCTCCATAAGCAGAAATTGTCTCCAGTTCATCTGCCTGGAGTTCGGGATATGGACAATCGACCAGTTCCACTTCGTATTCCTCTAACTGTAGAATGCCTCTTGCTTCAATAAGTTTGTGTGTGTTGCCTGTAGCAAAATATATCTTACGCATATCGTCCTCTTCCTTTGATCTCATCCACTCTTCTCAGGACAGCCTTTGCATCAGGAAATATCCTTCTATACCCTACTTTAAAATTTTCAATCAGTATTTCGTAGTAATCGTGCGTACTCTCAAACGTCCTGAACAATACATGGACATCCACACCCCTGGCTTCTACCGAGCGCTCAAAAAATGAAAGACCAAAATCGATCAGGTATATCCGATCATCATACAGGATCATATTCGATGTAGTGAGATCACCATGAATGATCCCTCCAAGATGCAGCCTACCCACAACAGTCCCTATCTTATTACTCAATCCCGGAGTAAGAATATCTTTTACTTTCGGACCATTGATATATTCCATTGTTATTTTGCAATCCTCTATATCAAAGATAATCGGAGTAGGTACTCCCCTGCGTCTTGACTCAGAGATGATCCGGGCTTCCATTTTTGTTCGTTGTTTACGGATGATCTGATCCAGGGCTTTTAAGCGGTAGCTCTTTGGAATTCTATTTTTTATAACCATCCCGTCTAGTAGATCGATAGAAGCTTCAGCACCTTTTGCCAGGAACATGGTTGAGTGAACTACCCTTAAATATAATAAAGTTAGCGCACAAGCGCCGAAGCCATTATGATCGCCCTTGAATAATCTCCCACAACCCTGCTAGTGTCAACAAACACTTTCTCCATAAGTACAGGCGCTCCATACCCAAAGCCTCCGCTTATTAGCACTAATGTCCTGTAGATCAGGTTCCCTGATATGCCGTCCGGTGCCAGAATGAGATCAGCTTCTCCAATCGCATCCTCTATAAGAATGCCATAATGCCTAGCATCATACCCTGCCTTTTTTGCCTCCTCAGCCACATATTCTGCATCATCCAGTGTCTTATCCACAGCAAGGCTTCGTCCCATATCCTCAAAACGACCTCCTGATAGTACAGCGATCTTTGGTTCCATTCCAAAACGGCGGATGTGCTCAGCTCCCAGCCTGATAAATTCCAGTTTATCCTCACAGGTTGCACCTTCATCTATGCCCACCGGTGCTAAGAAAAAAGGAATTCCATCAGGAGTCTTAAGAAGTGATATCCTGTGTATACTCTTAAGACCAAAAACCTGTTTCAAATATGATAACGTAGAGGTTGCTGATAAATTGCCGCGTACTGCTGCATCCACATCTCCCGAGCTTAATAGGTCAATAATGGTCGTAGATGGGTTGTTTGAATGGATCACTTCCGGATCACTTCCGGACTTAGCGATCTTTTGTCTGTCTCCGATCAGTACTACTTCTGCAAATTCATCTAATCCTTCAACACTTTTGCGCAATTCGGGTGTAACACTGCTGATCCCAAGCGCTACTCTGGCGCGGTTATTTCTTGCCTTTTGATAAATGCGGTCTATTATTCCTGGCATATCTTCATATCCATACTACACATTGCCGGTGACTCTTCAGGTTTCTTCTCCACAAATCCCTTTCCAGGTAAGAACTTACCCCTTCCTTTTTTAGCATGTATCTCCTGATCCCATATCACCTCACCCCTGGAAATGGTCATTGCAGGAAAGATGGCTTCCATACCTTCATAAGGCGTCCATCCTGCTTTACTATGCATTCTGTCTACTGTGATCTTAGTGATATTACTGGTATCCACAAGTACCAGATCAGCATCGAACCCTTCCATTATCGAACCTTTCTCATGGTCAGACAGACCAAAGATTATGGCTGGATTAGTACACATCACATCAACCATCCTGGACAGGGGTAAAAGGTTACGGCGTACAGCCACCAGCATCAAAGGCAGCATTGTTTCAACTCCAGGTACACCGGCAGGTGCACTCCATATATCGGTCATCTTCTCATTCTCGGTATGAGGTGCGTGATCAGAGGCAATTATGTCTATTGTACCGTCATTAAGTCCGTTCCAGACATACTGGAGGCTGCGTCTCTTTCTAAGTGGAGGGTTCATCTTTCCGAGAGTACCAAGTCTGGCATAATCCTTATTTGATAAGAATAAATGATGTGGTGCGGCCTCGGCTGTTACTGACGGTTTTGAATCATCATTACCATATTTTACTCCGCGGATGATACCTACTGATTCACGGGTACTGATATGACAAAAATGTACATTTGCATTAAGGGAGAGTGCATCTTCTACAGTTTTGGCAACAGCTATTGCTTCAGAGAGGTTGGGGCGGCTCTTTGAATATGACTCGGGATCAAGATCACCTTTTGTTAATTTACCATAAGACTCTAATGTATCCTGGTCTTCTGCATGAATGCAGGATAAAGCACCAAGATCACGAGTAACTTCCAGCGCACTCCTTACCTGATCTCGTTCCACTGTCATTGATCCTGTACTTTCACCAAGGAATATCTCACCAAAAGCAGTAGCACCCATGTCCCATAATGAGCCAAGTCCGGAAATATTATCCTTAACTCCCGCATTAAGCCCGAAATCGATAATGGACTTTGAAGCAGCAATTTGCTGCTTTGTGTTAAATGCTTCCTGGGTAAGGGTTGGAGGTATAGTATTCGGATGTTCGATAACAGTAGTTACCCCACCTGCTGCCGCCGCACATGAACCTGTATGCCAGTCCTCTTTATAGGTCATGCCAGGTTCCCTGAAATGTACATGGACATCGATGACTCCGGGAAGTACCAGCATGTTTTTTGCATTGATCACTGTGTCAACATTCTTTATAGGAATGATCTTTGCTACTTGTGTGATCTTACCTGATTCTATAGCAAGCTCAGCCTCATGTATTTGTCCTTTGTGAAAAACGCGGGCATTGTTGATTATCAGATCAGGCATTGTCTTACTATATAGTGTTTGAAGTTATTTGCTTTGCGGCTTTTTCAAATACCATATCTGAGAATTCAATGATATTTTCCTGTGGGGCATGTACATCTACCATAATAAAATATTCTCCGTAAACAGCTTCACCGTGAAGACAGACCAGATTGGTTTTTGCCTGAGCGATATAATTGCCTGATATTTTTTCATCCAATAGAAAGGCCCCGTTCTCTATGCTGTCCCAATAAAAATATATTCCACCGGGTCTGCCGCTTCCTTCAAGATAACCTTCCCATATCCAGAAGGTAAAATTATCCAATTGTTCAAATTGTTTTGGTTTAGTATTCCATTTTTGTATAGTAGTATAGTATTCAAGTACTTCATTGGCAGCTTCGGGACTCTTCATCTTATATACCGAATATTCCACTTCACGGTCTGCCTGTACGGAATTACTTAGATACAGCACATTAAAATTGTCTTCTCTATTTAATGAGAAACGTCCTTCAGTCTCAGACTCCATTGAATCTATTAATAATCTAACACGTCTCATTCCGCTTATATTATCAGGGAAAAACCCTGTAAATTCAGGAGCAATAATTAGTTCAGGTACCTCGCCGGTATATAGTACAGGTTCATTGACGGTACCGGGAGTCGGTTGTAGGTTTGTCGGTTGTGGGCTTACCGGAGTTATATCATTCCCTGGTCCACCATTTACGAATAAGTATATGATTATTAAAATAAGGCCGGCAATGATCATCAGGTAAGGGATATTGATATTGTTCTTATTATCCAATGGTATCACTCAATTTTTTTATTGAATTAAGTATTCACTATCACATTATTGATAAGTGTTTTGTGACCGGGACAGCATTAGTGTAAAATAAAGGTAAAACATTTTAGACTAAAAGTAATATCTAGTAAACAGGGATGATACAATGACAGTTACAATACCAGGCAGGGTTTATCTTGTTGGAAGCGGTCCCGGTGATCCGGAACTGTTGACGCTCAAAGCACACAGACTCATCAAAGAAGCTGATGTAATAGTATATGACCAGCTTCCGGGAGAGCAGATACTTGCAAGTATGCCGCCGGCTGCACAAAAGATCGATGCAGGAAAATATGCAGGCAATCACACACTTAAACAGGACCAGATCAACCGGACTCTTGTTGAAAAAGCCAGGGAAGGTAAAAAAGTGGTCAGGCTTAAAGGCGGCGATCCTTACATATTCGGACGGGGCGGGGAAGAAGCACAGGTACTTGTACGCGCAGGTATCAAAGTAGAGGTAGTACCTGGCATCACTTCAGCTATTGCCGCACCGGCTTATGCAGGTATACCTGTTACCCACAGGGACCATACCAGCATGGTAAGCTTTGTAACCGGACATGAGGACCCTACTAAAGACGATTCTGCTATTAACTGGGAAGCTCTGGCAATGTCCGGTGGGACTATTGTTATTCTAATGGGTGTCAGTATGCTTTCGCACAATGTGAACGAATTGATAAAACACGGTAAAGATCCTAATACACCTGTTGCTTTAATTGAAAAAGGTACACGTTACGACCAGAGAACCACTGTAGGTACACTGGAAAATATCATCGAGCTGGCAAAAAAAAGAGAAGTTAAAGCCCCGGCAATAACTGTGATCGGTGATGTTGTACAGCTTCATGATGAACTGGGTGAGCAGATACCTGTAAAATCCCAACCTACCATAGTCATTATGCGTCCCAAGCGGTATGAACACGATTCAATCCAATTATGCCAGGAGGCGGGATTTGATGTTATTTCAATTCCTATGATCGAGATACAGGATAAGAAAGATGACCATTTCGATGGTTTTGTCTCACGGGTGCTTAGTGGAAAATCGGATATGGTGATATTTACCAGTGCTAACGGGATAGATCATACACTAAATAAATTACCTGGTCAACCAGAAAGAGTAGAGTTCATTGAAGCTTTGAACAGGTGTCAGGTCATTGCCATAGGCCCCAGGACCAGTGATGCTGCAAATGACCAGGGAATTAATATCACATTAGTACCTAAATCCTATAGTTCGCAGATCCTTGTAGAGGCTATTAAAGAGGATGTCGGGGGCAAAGTAGTAGATATTGCCAGGAGTTCGCATGGGGCAGCTATACTGATAGATGGGCTTAAAGCTGCCAATGCTTCGGTTTATGAGACACAGGTGTATGAGATCACCAGACCACAGATCAATAATAAACAGGAAGAAATGATCAAAGCCCTGCTTGATGGAAAGGTGGATGCTATTGTTTTCACCAGTTCCATGATGGTAAGAAATCTAATAGACCTGACTTCGCAACTTGATGTAAGGAATAAGATTATCACTACTCTAAATGACCGAAAGGTTGTTGTGGGAGCTATAGGACATCCTACGGCTGATACATTAAAAGAATACGGAATTTTTGTCGATGTTAGTCCGAAGGACTTTACCTTCCAGGCATTGATCAATGAAATGCAACAATTCAATCCATAAAAACCTTATGATAACCATGTGGCTATAATTCCTTGAAGGTCCCGGGTAGATAATAAATGTCCATTAACGGTAATATTCTCTAACCAATGATGAATTGCATCCTGTAGTTCAGTTGTGGTAATTTCAGTCCCTCCATCTGATAATGGATCAATCCATTTATTCCAGTCTTGATAAGTTCCATTCCCAACTGCATGACCATGTCCTTTACTGCTACTATGACAACCAAGACATTCCAAATTGTCATTCGGCGTAGTAGTTCCACCATGAGTGTCAGGGTCCGGCATAGGTCCGGTTCCCAAACCATCAAGAGGATGGCATTCTATGCAGGCAGGTTCTGAGTTCCAGCCATGAGTGCCTGTATCATCCAGTATAGTAATAGTCAACTGAGTTGCATCATATGATACTTCCGCATCCACCATACTGTGACATACCAGACATCCTTTATCGTCGCTCGGATGGCCATTTATATCTTCTACCATCCTGCGGTGCACACTCTGGTTAAGCATATCACCGATGTTAGGAACCCGTCCGTAATTACCAGGAAGATCATCATAATCAAATGACCATTCATTATGCCTGATCCCGGGATCCTTTGTTTCTGCATAAATAGTATGGCAGTCAGTACACCGTGTTGTTTCAACCATATGAGGATCTGCTTCTGCTAATTGGTTCTGGTGACAAAGATTTTCACAGCTTCCACTGGTCATCAGTTCGTAGTTCATACTTGTTTGGATATCCCAGTTGTTCTTTCTATATTCACCGTATTGTCTAATCCGGGAATTGTGGCAGTTGTAGCATACTTTATTAGAATCACGCTGAGGGCCTGTTAATCCGGGATAGCCGCCGGGATTAAGGTTTGCATGTTTTGAATATACTTCCTTATTGCCGGTTTCATCACCATAGAATCCACTAAAGATGATCGTATCCCTGTTAAATGTCATATTTGATCCGGCAGGTGCATCACCACTGGAAAATTCTGCTTCTACATCCGGTGCATCTATATGGGACGGTGGTAACTGATTGGAATGACAGTCCACACACTGGTACGGATCGGAATTGTCGTGTACACCTTTAGGAGGTGCTGTACCTGTAAGTTGATGACAACCCCAGCATATCTTATTATCAGGGTTACCTGAAGTATCAATGGCATCCATATTCAGGTTCATATGAGCTGATGAGTTGATGAATGATACATTCACACGACTTAATGCACTGCTATCTATATCATGACAACTTATACAATCCGGGTCGCCTCCACCGCTAACCGAATGACCGTGGGATTGTTCACCTACATGACAATCCAGACATTGTGTATTATTCTCCCATTCCATGTTAAAACTCTCATGTCCTCCCGGATACGGCCCGGGGCGCTCAACACCGGTATCAATAGAATGACACTTAGTACATTCGGGTTTTGAGTTCCATGTGTGTGAACCCGAATGATCGGTAATCTGCATATCAATCGGACCTGCAGAACTGTTAAAGGTAAATGTGACTTCAGTATGACATACGATACAGCCTGTATAGTCTGTTGTATGACCGGTTGTTGTATTCAATACCATTCTTCTATGAACACTATCATTTAGCATCATACCGGTAGCTGAAAGTTCGTTGGTATAATCCTTCGGAGGATCAAGCCAGTTGAAACTTGAACTTGAACTTGCATGCCAGTACGGATCGTTCAATCCTGTAGATTGTGCATGACAATCAGTACACGAAGGGATCGATAAATTATGTGCGGATGGATATAGGCTATCGGGATTATATCGATCAGGTGTCCATAATTGATGGCAGGGTGTACAGGATAACGCATCATTCCAATAACTTTCTTTTTTCAGTCCCCAGTATCGTACTCGTTGTGCATGACAGTTAATACATACCTGGTCAGGGTCCCTTGCCTGACCTTCAGCACCAATACATCCACCAATTGAATTCGGATTTGCATGTCTTGCATATCTCACATTAAACCCGGGGGGATCATTAGCATATCCCGTGCCTGTTATTGTATCCCTTTTATGTGTCATGTTCTTACCAATTGCCGGGGTACCGCGCAGAAAACCCTCTTCTATTTCCTGCCCGGCCCCCTGTGCCGGATATGTTACACCAGGTGCAACATGTAACGGCTGGATATCAGTATCACGTGCATGACACTCAATACATGAATATGGATCGTTGGCCTTATCGGGATGTCCATCCGGCTCAGTGCCATTAGATTGATGACAACCCCAGCATATCCTGTTGTTTTCATTAATTTCAGAAGAAACTGCCACGTCAAAGTTGAGTCGACTATGGACTGAACTTACGATCATTACACAATCTACTTGCGGACGACCTCCATGATCTATTTCATGACATCCGATACAGTCCGGTCCTTTACCTTCCGGTGCGCCAGTACTGGTACTAATACCTGATAAAAAGATGGTTAAACTGAATATTATTACCAATGCATATGTAAAAAAATTAATATTGCTATATGTTATCATATGATTCCTGTTTTTCATGTTTAACCTCTAATTGAAAGGGTTGAAAAGGTTGATTTGATATCCGGATTAACCTAACATATATTTTATTCTATATATATTTTTTGTTTTTTAAAATCGAGATTATAATATTCTCACTGATCGGTTCATAGTTGAAAACGAAGTACATTAAAGTGATTTTTTGCGGCCTTTACGCTCTTTATGGTGGAAATATCTTTAAAACATTGTCTATCATCACAATATTATTTCTGGGAATGCCCAATACCACAAATAATATATCAAGTATAACTTGATATATTATGAAAAAAATTATCAAAGCTACAATATATAGGATTATATACTATTAAAAGGAGCTATAACAAAATCCTCCCTCTGGTCGGATTTTCTTGAGTATATCAAGTTATACTTGATATACTAAAACAATACTATATATAACAAAATGACTGACAACATCTTAACAACTGCATCTCGTATCCTAACAGAAGGTCCTATTTGCGACCACTGCATGGGCCGTATGTTCGCAAAACTTTCCACTGGTCTGAGCAATGATCAGCGGGGAGCTGCCATAAAGTTAGCCTTAGCCCTTGAGTATGATAAAATGCGTAGTGAAACTTCGGATGATGCACAATTAAAACTGTTAGCACCCAGCAGCATATATGCCAGAAAAACCCTGGGAATAAAGGATGATGATAATAAATGCTGGGTTTGTAATGGGCTTTTCCGTCACCTTGATACATGGGTGAAGCGGGTTATTGCTGCACTGGAAGGATGTGAATTCGATACATTTCTTATGGGTACCAGACCATCCGGTCTGCTTATCGAGAATGAAGAAATACTCTGGGCCATATCAGGGACCAGGTGGGCTGAGCCCTTAAAAACTGAGATGAATAGGGAAATAGGCAAGCGCGTGGAAGCGAAACTTAAGAAAAAGGCTGATCTGAAACATCCTCATGTTGTAGTACTCATGGATATAGCGCAAGAGATAATTGAACTGGATGTACGTTCACTTTATATCTTCGGACATTATAAAAAAATGATTAGGGGCATTCCACAGACACGCTGGCCCTGCAGGGAATGCAAAGGAAGCGGGTGTGAGCACTGCAATCATACAGGAAGTATGTATCCTGAATCAGTAGATGAACTGATACGACCGGAAGTAATGAGATTTACAGGTGCAAAAGACACAGTATTTCATGGAGCCGGCAGGGAAGATATTGATGCCCTGATGTTGGGTACGGGCCGACCTTTCATAGTAGAAGCAGTAAAACCCAACAAACGCCATATTGACCTGACCAGGCTTGCGCATAAGATCAATCGTTATGCAAATGGAAAAATAGCAGTATCAGGTCTTATCTTTGCCAAACATTCTGATGTAGAACTTATAAAACAGGCTAAGGCAGATAAAGTTTATAGTCTAAGAGTATCATTTAAAGAACAAATATCAGAGGAAAAGCTTAAATCAGCTATTGATATATTAACACAGACATCGATCAACCAGCAGACACCAACCAGAGTAGCTCACCGTAGAGCTGATCTGAAACGAGTACGGAATGTTCATTATATCAAACTTGAACAATTATCTACGGATGGAGTTAGTGCTGTTATTGAGTTAAGATGTGAAGGTGGGTTGTATGTCAAAGAACTGGTGTCAGGAGATGACGGACGTACTACACCCAGCCTTGGAGCAAGTCTTGGTGTGGAAGCAAAGGTCACAGAACTTGATGTAATAAAAATAGACGGAATATTCATTTGATCAAAGCGGAGGATTAATAGTGTCAAAATCACACGGTGAAAGAAGGAAGACCAGGCATAAATTAAAAAGAAAACCCAGAGAACGAGGGCTTAGCCCGGTTTCACATGCTATCCAGGAATTTGAGGTCGGACAGGCAGTCCATATTAAACTGGACCCCAGTGTTCATCGGGGAATGTCAAACCCAAAGTTTCATGGTAGAACAGGAAAAGTGATCGGTCAAAGAGGTAGAGCATATCTTATATCAGTACGGGATGGTAATGCAAAGAAAACAGTTATCCTGTTCCCTGAGCATCTGCGGCCCCAGATAAACGATCCGATTACCTTAAGCAATTAGTATCCGGAGAATATTTCATATGATAGTTAAGGGAGTCATAAATGAAGAGAAGATTACTATAGCTGAGGTAAAAGATATTCTGCATATAATAAAAGATCATAGAACCGAACAGGACATAGAATTGGGATATGAGCTTAGACGGGCTATTAACCATGCAGATAGTTTTGCCAAGACCGATGTACAAACGTCTAAAAAAATCATAGAAGAACTGCTTAAACTTGAAAAAATGAAGCCAGAGATAGCATACCGTCTTGCTGATATCATGCCATCATCGTTTGATGAGATCCGTTCTATTTATGCTAAAGAAAGGTTTACTCTAGATGAAAAAGAACTTACCCAGATTTTAGATGCTATTACAGATGCATGTTAGCTTGTAATCAAATAGTGCAGTAATTTTTAAGAGAATAAAATCCTCGCTAACGCTTGGATTTTCTTGACTAAAGCTTCGAAGAAGCTGAAGAATAGAAGATTCGTAGAATCTTCGTCCAACATTCCGGAGGAATGGAGGATTAGAAAATGTGAACGAAGTGAGCATTCTCGATATATCAAGTTATACTTGATATACTACAAGAATAAAAGTTTATATGTAATTGATACATAAAGAAACGAGCCAGATATTTTGATAAAAAAAGGATATATCGGATAGTCTTATTTCAAATAAATACTAATACATATTGGGCAGGGTGGAAAGTGGTAGCACATGTTTTTTAAAAAAGTTCCGAAAAGAGAAGAATGGGCATGGGTCCTTGACTATCTGCCATATGGAAATCCGGGAGATACCAGACCGGTATATCAGAAAAAACCATTGATACAGGCAGTCGGCGATTCACATTTCGTGCTCATGGAACTCGTACCTAAAGAAGATGTAGTCTCTCAAACCCAGGAAAAGATATATATTGGTGATGGAGATAGGGATATCATCGATCACGTAAAACGCAGGATCACTCATAATGAACTTACACATGGAGCTCAGATCGAACTTCCGTTCATTCTGGAGAAAATAATACTGGGTACGGAATCAAAGTATGTGGATTTCTATAATGAAGCCTACCCAATAACCAACCGACTTCATCTATTAGAACTCCTGCCCGGGATTGGCAAGAAACTAATGTGGGGGATCATTGATGAGCGCAAGAAAGGTAAATTCAAGGATTTTAACGACATCACACAAAGGGTTAAAGGCCTACATTCCCCTGAAAAATTAATAGTGAACAGGATCATAGAAGAACTCCAGGATGAGCAGATTAAATACCGCATGTTTACCACTCCTCCAAAAAGTCGAATTAAATGAAGCCAAGGTATGGCCAGCACTTTCTTATAGATCAACATGTACTTGACAGGATTATAAGGTATGCCAGGTTAACAGATGCGGATACCGTCCTTGAGATAGGAGGAGGTACCGGTAATCTCACCCGAAAACTCTCACAAGCGGCAGGTAAGGTGGTTACTGTGGAAATTGACCCTTACCTTGCAGAGGGGCTTAATAAGATAACTGCAACTAATGTTACTGTGATACAGGGAGATGCATTAAAGGTTCGCTTACCGTATTTTAATAAAGTGGTCTCTAATCTTCCTTATATGATATCGTCCCCGATTACTTTTGAGTTATTTAATTATAACTTTGACTATGCAGTGTTGATGTATCAATGGGAATTTGCCAAACGGTTGCTTGCAAGTCCCAAAACCCGGGACTACGGACGGGTAACCGTGACTGTCCAATACCATGCCAGTATAGAATTACTTGAAACTGTACCTCCGGATGCTTTTAAACCCATGCCCAGGGTTAATTCCGCAATCGTAAAACTCACACCACAGGATCCTCCATATGAAGTTGATGATCCGGATTTCTTTAACCATTTTCTTAAAGCAGTGTTTAGCCAGCGAAGAAAAAAATTAAAAAATTCAATACAAGCAGCTGTACCAATGCTGGGAATTCCACCAGGCAATATATCTACCATAGATCCCGGGATACTTGAGATGCGTCCGGAAGAGCTGGCACCCGGTGAACTGGCCAGATTGGCCGGGATGATCGGGTGTGAAAAATGAGATCAATTACTTACCTTAATAAATCGATCCGGCTGATCGATCATGTCTATGAACCGAAAGAGGATAGCTTTTTATTGGTCGATGCATTGCAGGCTCATATGAGCAAGGGAGACAGGATACTTGAAGTGGGATGTGGCAGCGGGATAGTGTCAATGTTTGCAGTTGATAATGCATCATTGGTAATAGCTACTGATCTTAATCCTTATGCTGTCAGATGCGCTAAGCTTAATGGGATCACCTCAATCGTGAGTGACCTGTTTGCCGGTATTAGGGGTTCCTTTGACCTGATAGTGTTCAATCCTCCGTATCTGCCCACATCAGAAGGTGATTATTTAGGTGGATGGGATGATCTGATGCTTGATGGAGGACCGGATGGAAGAAGGACCATTAAGCGTTTTCTTGCTGGAATTGGAGAACATCTGGCACCAGGAGGGCGTATTTTATTGTTGGTCTCATCTCTAACCGGTATTAAAGAAGTATGTGACCTGATGAGGCATGAATGCTTATATATAGAGCAGGTTGCTGAATCTAAATTTTTTTTTGAACAATTGGTTGTCCTGAAAGGACAGTTTTAAAGGTATATACTTTTCACATTCAGTATGCCTTTTACTTTCTCGATCTCTTTTAAGATATCATCATTCACTTCCGAATCCATATTAAGTACCATTATAGCAGTATTACCATCCTTGTTCGAACCCACCTGCATTCCGGATATATTAATATTACGTTTACCCAGTACCATGCAGCACGGACCTATAATATTAGGATGGTATTTATGAATTGCTATGATCATATGTCTGGATGGCATAACGTCAATACTGTAATCATCGAGTTGTACTATCCTTGGATTGACACCTACCATTGTACCAGCTACTGTCCTGGTTTTTCCGTCAGTGAAAATACTCATTGTGATCAAGCTGGAATAACTCTCTTCGGTTTTTGATCTTGATTCTACTACTGTTATTTTTCGCTCTTTGGCGATAACCGGAGCATTGATATAATTCACCGATGGCCCCATGGCAAACTCCAGCAGACCCTTTAAGGCAGCTACTGTTACTGGTCCGGTATCCCTTTCTGCGATCTTACCACTATATGATATCTCGATCCGTTCATATTTATTTTCGAGGAGCTGTGCTGCCAGTTTTCCTATCTTTTCTGCCAGAGGCAGATATGGCTGTAGTACTTTCATGACATCATGCTGTACATAAGGCATATTTATGGCATTCTTCACAGTTACTCCATTCTTATAATTGATTATCTGTTCTGCCACATCCACAGCTACATTTACCTGTGCTTCACGAGTAGAAGCTCCCAGATGTGGTGTAACAATGATATTATCTTGCTTTAATAATGGAGAATCATTCGGAGGTTCATTAACAAATACATCTATAGCAGCTCCTGCTACCTGTCCGCTGGAAACTGCCCTGGCAAGAGCCTCTTCGTTGATAATACCACCGCGTGCACAATTGATGATCCTGACATTGGGTTTAACCATTTTCAATTGTTCTGTATCTATTATGTTCCTGGTTTCTTTGGTAAGTGGTGTATGTACAGTGATATAATCCGAATGCAACAGGATCTCTTCCACTGTGGTAAGTTTAATACCCAGATCATCAGCCCTTTCTTCGCTAATGAACGGATCATAGACTAAGATATTCATTTCCATACCCCGGGCACGTTTGGCCACTTCAGCACCTATCCTACCAAGACCGATTATTCCAAGAGTCTTGTTTCTAACTTCCACGCCCATGAAGTGTTTGCGGTCCCATTTCCCTGATCTAAGTGACTGGTTTGCCTGTGGTATATTCCTGGATAGTGCCATCATCATGGCAATCGTATGCTCGGCAGCCGAAATCATGTTTCCTTCCGGGGCATTGATCACTATGATGCCATGCTGTGTTGCAGCTTCAACATCAATGTTATCCACACCAACACCGGCTCTGCCAATGATCTTCAAGTTTTTGGCAGCTTCGATCACTTCCCGGGTCACCTTGGTCTGGCTTCTGACTACTAACGCTTCATAATCTTTAATACATGTAATTAATTCCTCAGGACTCATACCTGTTCTAACATCAACTTCCGTATCCTGCTTGAGTATCCTGATACCTTCCTCTGAAAGAGAATCACTAACGAGAACCTTCATAAAATATCCTCCGAAAATTTACTTATAATTAGATTTTATTTATTTATAAGGGCTTTATTGTTTCGATTCATGAAATGTGACTGTACAATGTATCCCTTTGTACGGGTTCTCGCCCGGCACCCCTGATGATCCACTTAAATTCTTCAACTACCATATACTCACCATTAGCTGCACCGGCGCTTTTTGATATCTTCTCTTCCATCAATGTACCTCCCAGGTCATTAGCACCGCAAAACAACGCATATTGTGCCAGCTTCTTACCCAACTTCACCCAACTGGCCTGGATATTCCTGACATGCGGGAACAGCAATATTCTGCCCATAGCATGTAGCATAAGGTCCTCTATCCCTGTTGTAGCATAACATCCTTCTTCCATAAGCTGCTTGCCTAGAGGATTATTATCAGGCATAAAAGGAAGAGGTACGAATTCAGTAAATCCCCCTGTCTTAAGCTGTAGGTCCCTTACCAATAATATATGCTTTATGCGCTCTTCCAGTGTCTCTACGGAGCCGTACATTATGGTTGCAGTAGTACGTATACCAGAACGGTGTGCAGTTTCTACCACATCCAGCCATTGTTCGGTAGTGAGCTTATCAGGGCAGATGATCTTGCGCACCCTATCAGACAGTATTTCAGCAGCCGTACCAGGCATAGTATCCAGACCTGAGTTCTTGAGTATCCCCAGGGTTTCTTTGATACCAGTATTACTATTTCGTGACATATGGAACACTTCCATAGGAGAAAAAGCATGAATATGGAGCTGCGGGAACTGTGATTTGATTGTTGTAAGGATATTACAGTAGTCCTCAATGTACATATCATCCATTAATGCACCCTGGATACAGACCTCTTTAGCTCCTTTTTGCACAGCCTCTATTGTTTTATCCATGATCTCATCAATTGTAAGCCTGAATCCAAGATGATCCCTAAAAGCACAGAACCGACATGTACCAATACATTGATCTGAAAAATTGATGTTCCGGTTAACAATATAGGTGACTGTATTGCCTACTAAAATACTTCTTAATTGATCCGCAAATTTGAAGATGGTAGAGGGATCGCATTCAAGCAGCATTAGTGCGTCATTAAAATTTACTTTTCCACCAAGTACTCTATCAATAATGTCTATCGATATTTCATTTGATATCTCATCAAAAATATCTATTAATTGTGCTGAATGTTGCATGCTTATTTCCATCATGTAGCTCAAAGAGCTTTCAGTTCAATATAGTATATAAAGTTTTATAGATTTTGTTCTTACAATTGGTTTACTTGGGTATAAAATGAAAGGTATAATACTTGCCAGAGGTACGGGCTCACGTCTATACCCGTTGACAAAGGTTACGAACAAATACTTATTGCCGGTCTATGATAAGCCGAGGATCTATTACCCCCTGCAGATACCGATCGATGCAGGACTAACAGGTGTCATAATAAACCTTATCGGTGTAAAAGTCTCATAAATCATCCGTACGCACCTCTGAATTGAATCGACCGTATGAGATCGGTTCTGGATACGATACCTACCATTTTCCCATGGTCTATAACGATCAAGCGACCAACATTGTTGGACATGATGAGCTTGAAGGCATCAAAGGCACCTGCATCCGGTTCGATTGTGATCACTTCGCCTGTCATAACGTCTTTGACCCTGCTAATACCTCGCTCTAATTCAGGTATCCTGCGTAGATCCGAGAATGTTATCACTCCAAGCACAGCAGAGGTGTGATTTTGCTGCACAGGATAGCCCATGTGCTTGGTCTTGAACATTACATCGACCAACTGGTCAAGCGTCCAGTCAGGAGGTACATATATCACATCCGGAAGGCCCGTCATCACATCACGGACCAAAACACCCTCCAGTGTTACCGAGATAACCACTGCTTCTTCTTCCCCCGCTGCACCATAGTATAGGAAGAAAGCTATAAGCAGTAGAAATAGATTGAATGTGAAGAGACCGAGGATTCCCATGATAAATGCAAAACTCTTCCCCACTGCAACCGCCATTTTGGTAGCATCGATATATGGCATATTCATGGCAAGAAAAGCACGGAATATCCTTCCGCCGTCCATGGGAAATGCAGGGATAAGATTGAAGATACCAAGTATTATATTGTAATATGCGATTATACTAATTGACATGAAAAAAGCGTTCCCGAATGTCCCTGTAACTTCACTTACCTGATAAAAGATAATGTAGATGGCATAAGCAAGGATACCAATACCCAGGCTGAAGGCTGGACCTGCTGCCGAGATCATTGCTTCTTTTCGCGGCTCCTTTGGAATATCCTCCATCTGAGCCACACCGCCGATGATAAAGAGGGTTATACTTTTTATTTTTATTCCATAGCTCTGTGCTACGATTGAATGACTGAGTTCATGAAAGAGTAATGTTATAAAGAAAAGAACTGACGTGATCGAGCTAAACAGGTATTTTAACCATATCGAAACATCAGCTTCTCCAAAACCAAAATCCATGCTAAATATTTTAAAAGTGTGGTCTGCAAATAGCCAGATGAAGAATATTACTATGATCAGAAATGTTATATGTAACCGAATGGGTATCCTGTGAATACTGCCGATCTGGTAGGACCAATTCATCTTGTTCTATCCTCTGGTTTTATTTACTCTCGATAGGGAGGGCGCTGATATTCTCTGTTTTCATGTTTACGGGAACATTGCAGCGTAATATTGATAACTATTTTGTATTGATATAATGGTATCGATTGCCTGGTTGAAGGATAATGTGGACCTTTCCAATTAGTTATATCCGAAAGTGGCAGGGTCGGGAATTAACAGAGGAAGGCTTTTACTTACCTTTACTTTAATTTCGGATAGGGTAGATTTAATATCTATAATTTCCCAGCTTAAATATTCATACTTCTAATGGAATATTTCCTTTATATCCTCTTTTGAAGTAGAAATCTCATCTTAAATGATAGAGGTATTTTCATTAACGTTTTTCAAGATTTCAATGGTGGTATCTTGTTTTTCAAGCTTTTTGTCATGTTTATTATTAATGCTTAAAATAGCAGGGATACCTTTACTTAACTGTTCTACCTGAATTAAATGTAATAATCTTATATAAGCGTGACACTGTACCATTTTCCAGTTATTTTTCAGACACGGGTTTACACGGATTAACACCGATTTGATTTTTATCAAATACTTTCTATCACAAACTTAATGGAATCTTATGATATCGACCACAATAACCTTAAATCCGTGTAACCTGCACGCCCTTCAGGTGTAGCAGGGACTCAACTCCGCAGGAGGTGAGTGTATCTGTGTTACCTGCACGCCCCTTAGGCGTTGCAGGCATTCAACTCCGCAGGAGTTGAATGTATCCGTGTCTATGTAATTATCGATTTAAATAATCCTCTATTGAAATAACTGGTTTTTAGGATAGTGCCTATAAGCGTAATATTTATATAGTGTTGATAATATATAAAAAAAGAAATTTTTTACTGATGGAAATCACCCAATAAAATACCAGGCAACTTCTAAAGTTAAGAAATGTAAGGATTGAAAAAAATGGAATATAAGATAGTAAAATGTGCCCACTGCAATAAAAATATTCGAATGCTTGTACAATATGTTAGAGAACCAATATGCTGCTCTATAGCCTGCCTTGAAAATACACAACGCAATGAGGTCAAATAATTCAGCTTTTCAAACTTATGATTACAGGATACATGCAACTATAAGTATAAATATTATAAACATAATAACCAGTTTGTAATTATAATATAACTGATATGAAAATAATTTAAAAAAAATAACGACAGGCGGTTTAATTATACATCATATACTTAATGAAATATCAACTGACACGACAGAACCAGACTATATGAGACTCCCGCCTGCACCAAAAGGAATAAAATCCTCCTTTCAACCGGATTTTATAAAGTATATATTTTTTAAAATATATATTATGAAAAAACAGTTAAGTCCGTTCTGGAGAGATCAGGTCTGAAAGCCTCTGATGATTTCTACATAGCACACTGTCCTGGTGTGGGCGGACATTGTATAGCAATAGACCCCTGGTTTTATCGGAAGCAACTTTATCAGGCATATATTAAAAACGCATCCGGATGATACAGTAATCAATCTTGATAAATTAACATATGCCGGAAATCCGGATAATCTAAAAGATATTGAAAATAATCCTAATTATTCTTTCATCCGCGGTGATATCTGCGACCCGGTTATTGTAGATAACATCATTCAAGAGCATCATATTCAGATACAGGGAAATGGGGCAAATAGAAATGAAAGGTATAATACTTGCCGGAGGTACGGGCTCACGTCTATATCCGTTGACAAAGGTTACGAACAAACACTTATTGCCGGTCTATGATAAGCCGATGATCTACTACCCGCTGCAGACACTGATCGATGCAGGACTGGATGATATCCTTATTGTTTCAGGTAGAGGACATGCAGGTCATTTTTTGGAATTACTGGGTTCGGGGTCCCAATGGGGCATGTCATTTACCTATGAGATCCAGGATGAAGCTGGCGGTATCGCATAGGCCCTTAGTCTTGCTGAAGGGTTTGCTGAAGGAGAGGATGTGGCAGTAATCCTTGAGGATAATATATTTCAGGATAATGTGAGTGGGGATGTGTCAGGTTTTACAGGAGGCGGGAGGATATTCTTAAAGGAAGTACCTGAGGCTAACAGGTTTGGTGTGGCTGAGCTGGATGGGGATAGGGTGATTAGTATAGAGAAGAAGCCTGAGGTGCCAAAGTCGGATTATGCGGTGACAGGGTTGTATATGTATGATTTTGAGGTGTTTGATGCGGTTAGGAAGCTGACGCCGTCGGGGAGGGGTGAGCTTGAGATTACGGATGTGAATAATTATTATATTGGTGAGGGATGGATGATGTACCGAGTGCTGGATAGGGGATGAAGTGATGCGGGGACGTTTGAGAGTTTGTTGTGGGCCGGGAGAATGGTGGAGAGGGAAGGGTAGGTTCCAAATTTGATTATTGAAGTATAGGCTACAATATGGGTTCATTTGCGGTTTTTTTGCGTGGATGGCTGCATCGGCTTATTCTAATTTTTATTCCACCCAGTTTTCTATTTTCAATTCATC
>JAIOQW010000080.1 GCA_021108405.1 Methanosarcinales archaeon | reverse complement strand
TGTTTATCTGTGTTCATCTGCGGTTATTTTAATAGTACCAACATGTAATGTAACAGTCTCATATTATCTTACAGATTATATACTATGAAAAAAGGATAGAACAACCCGGTCTGTAGATCTAAATACATTATATATATTATACATGTCATATAACATTAGACAAGAAAAAATCCTCGCTAATGCTCGGATTTTATTGACTGAAGCTCCGAAGGAGCTGAAGATTAGAAAATGTGAACAGAGTGAGCATTTTCGATATATCAAATTATACTTGATATACTATAAAAAATCAGATACACAGCAGTGTACATAACTATAGGGGGCAGGCAAAATAAAAAGTAATTTTATATTTACTGATATAGTAATTAATATAAATACAAGAAAATGCTCACTTTGTTCGCATTTACTTGAGATATATTTTTATAAAATATATACAGCGAGAATCAATCCCACAAAATTATCAATCTTCAAACGTCTATTTTCAATTTTTTTAATTTTGCTGGCACTCATCTCTGTTTCCGGATGTATGGATGATATGAACATGAAATACTATGCTAATACTATAGGAATAGAGTTCGTGCTAATTCCATCAGGTGAGTTTGACATGGGTTCTCCTTTAAATGAAATTGACCGGCGAAATGACGAAGGACCTGTCCATAAAGTAACAATTGACAAGAATTTTTACATGAGCCAGCATGAGATTACCCAGAAGCAATGGTGTTGTGTTATGGTTATCAATCCTTCTGAATTTAAAAGTAAGAACTTACCAGTCGATAGAGTATCATGGAACGATGTACAGCAATACATTAACAGACTAAATAAGATGGAAGACACAGACAAATACCGACTTCCTTCAGAAGCTGAATGGGAATATGCAGCGAGGGCTGATACTGATACAAAATATTACTTTGGTGATGATGAAAATGAACTTCACGAATATGCATGGTATAATAAGAACTCATATTTAATGGCACATAAAGGAGGCTTAAAAACACCTAATTCATTCGATCTATATGATATGTACGGCAATATGTGTGAATGGGTACAGGACGATTATTATGATGACTATAACGGTGCACCCATAGACGGCAGTGCCCTGGAAAATAACAATTCTTCCTTTAAAGTAGGCAGGGGAGGTAGTTGGGCAAGCCCACAAAGAGCCTGCCGCTCAGCAACCCGTTTTAAAAATAAACCCGATACCTGTAATGACTATCTTGGTTTTCGTTTGGTGAAAGATATATAATTGCGAATAATAGATTCACCTGATTTTATTCATCAATAATATTGCCGCTGAAATAGTTATCATATGCCGCCATATCAAAATGTCCGTGACCGCTGAAGTTGAACAAAATAGTCTTTTTCTCCCCGGTCTTCTTGCACTCAAGAGCCTCATCAATAACACACTTGATTGCATGAGCTGTCTCAGGTGCCGGAACAATACCTTCTGATCTGGCAAAAGTCACAGCTGCTTCAAATATATCAGTTTGACGATATGCCATTGGCCGAATTAAGCCGTCTTTGCAGAGTTGACTTAGAATAGGTGCATTCCCATGATAACGCAGTCCTCCTGCGTGGATGGGTGGAGGTACGAACTGATGGCCTAACGTGTACATTTTGAGCAGCGGTGTCATTTCAGCAGTATCCCCAAAATCATACCTGAATTCTCCTGTGGTCAGGGTAGGACATGCAGAGGGTTCCACAGCTACAATATCAATATCTTTATTTTCCTTGACCTTATCATGCATATATGGCAGGAATATACCGCAGAAGTTACTACCGCCTCCTACACAGCCTATGATCGTATCAGGATATTCATCTACTTGTGCCATTTGGGCCTTTGCTTCCTGACCGATAACTGTCTGGTGCAGCATCACATGGTTTAGTACACTTCCGAGTGAATATTTAGTATTTTCATGTGTAACAGCATCTTCAACTGCTTCACTGATAGCGATACCAAGACTGCCACTGGTATCAGGATGTTGTTCAAGTATATACCGGCCTGCCTGGGTCAGTTCACTGGGAGACGGTACGACCTTGGCACCCCACAGGTTGATCAGGGATTTACGGTAAGGTTTCTGGTAGAAACTTGATTTTACCATATATACCATGCATTCAATATCAAAGAAACTGCATGCCATTGACAGTGCACTACCCCACTGTCCGGCCCCGGTCTCTGTTGTGATACGTTCAACTCCTTCTTTCATATTATAATAGGCCTGGGCAATTGCCGTATTGGGTTTATGACTCCCTGGCGGGCTTACTCCCTCATTTTTGTAATATATCTTGGCAGGAGTTTTAAGTACGGCTTCCAGGCGGTGGGCCCGGTATAACGGAGATGGCCTCCACAGCCGGTAAATATCCTGTATCTCTTCAGGGATATCGATATATCTATCCTGGCTCATTTCCTGTTTGATAAGTGACATAGGAAATATGGGAGATAGATCATCCGGACCGATAGGCTCCCTTGTAGCCGGGTTCAGTGGTGGTTCGAGTGGTGTCGGAAGATCAGGTAAAATATTGTACCATGATTTTGGCATCTCATTTTCATCAAGTAGTATCTTGGTATTTTCCATTGTATATCACTTCTTTATTTATGAAATATATAGAAATATATATAAGTGTATATATATTAATTGGCTATTATGTAATTAGTATATTAAATAAGTTATGGTTGTTTGTGATATAATCATATATCTTTAAACGTTTGTCATTACTCAATACATTATTATCTATAATAGCTCTATAGCTGAGATAAGGTAACCCTCTAAATGTAGTAAAGATTTCTATAGGTGCCTGAACGAACTCCAGGAGTATGATCCAGAAAGGTAACTGCCAATAATCCTGAATAGCGATACTAGAGTTATAGTGACCGAGACCGGGAACCACCGAAGGGGCTAAAAGAAGGTGAGGATTACGACATGTAATTAGCACAGAGGAGATGTCCACCATCATGGAAGATGCAAGAGAACGGTATGTAAAGAAGTACGGTATAGACCCGTCAAATCCTAAATTGGATGATGTAGACGGCGTCCTTCTGACCGGAGCTCCTATCAGATTTGCATTCTCATTGTTTTAATTCTGTCTTTGCCGTAGGCATAGTGAATGCTATTAATATTCCATTGTTTGCTTTAATAATTAAGTCGGAGTAAATTGATTATTGATTCCAGGCATATAATGTAAAATGTTTAAATTTTATATTTAATAACTGCAAATTATTTCGTAGTTAAAGTAAGACTTAATAGGCATGTTATCACATGTAAAATCGAAGCTGTATAAATTTGCAGTTCAACCAATATAATAAAAGGAGTGTGAAAAATAAACAGCAAAACAAGATGGATAAGCATATGATGAAGGATTGATGATGGAGATACCAGTCCCTAAGCCAACAGCTACTGGTGCAAATCCGCAAATCCATCCTGAAGAAGTAACAATCTCAGCAGAGGTGATCGCAGTCTACGAGTTTAAGTGAAAAAGAGATACAGTTAAGCGCGTTGGTCATGGTAATGTGCTCATAGGACTGGCATTTGTGCCAACGGTGAGTGTAAATGCAGAAGAAAAAAATCTGTCAAACGTATATGGGAAGAAGAAGGTAAACTTACAGATATCTTCGGTAACAAATTGCTCAAGTTTAGTTACGGTGAGATAAACTTCATGATTACGGGCACAATAAGCAAAGAAGAACTCATAAAAATAGCAGAGTAAATGGATGCACAAAAAGCAACCACAGCTTAGCACATACAATAGAAACAACATAAGAGGTAAAAAATAAATGAATAAACAGATGAAACAGATAGCAGCAGTCCTGCTGGTCCTTGCAGCCGTTCTTATCAGCGGGTGCACCGACCAGATGACTGCAGAGCAGATAGCTGCCAAGATGGAGGCGCAGCATGAAAGTATAGAAGATTTCTCAGCCACGATGGTCACGACTGGATCGTCGTTTTCCGGGGAAACGGAAAACACGCAGATGAAGATTATGACCAAAATGCCGGACAAAACCCGCTCCGAATTAATCGAGCCGGCCGAACTTGCAGGCATGGTAATGGTCAGGAATGGTAGCACGATGTGGACGTACGACCCTGAAAAGAATCAGGTATCGAAGATGACACTTCCGGAGGACGACCCCTTTGATATGGATTATACCGAACTCGTTAAGGATCTTATGGATCGGAATGACATATCCTATAATGGTACCGAGGATCTCTATGGGCGCAGTACTTTTGTGATCGAGGCAACGCCCAAAAATGAAACTGACCATAGTTTCATCTCCAAGACACGCGTATGGGTCGATTGCGAAAACTGGATGCTACTCGGAATGGAGATGTACGATCAGGACGGCAATCCCACAGTGAAGGTTCAATATAGAGATGTAACGTTCAACACTGGCATTCCGGACAGTGAGTTCATATTCGAAATTCCGGAAGGCTGCGAAGTAGTGGAGGAATCGTTTGAGTATATGATGCCAGAAGAGATGACGCTTGAAGAAGCAAGAGCAAATCTCAGTTTTGATGTGAGAACCCCTTCATATCTACCGGATGGATACGAATTCGACCATGCAAAGATTTTTGGCGAAGAAGTGTCGCTCATATACACGAACGGATCTGAGCAGTTGTGCCTCCGAGAACATGTCAGTGATGCTGTAGATCAGCCCGAGCCGAAGATGAATGAGTCAGAAGTGGTGAGCATAAACGGTGTTGACGGAGAGTTTATATCCACATTCGGTGTCAACACGTTCTGGTGGAGCGTTGATGACATCGAATACTCGCTGTCTGGTACACTTACAAAAGAAGAGATGGTGAGAGTAGCGGAGTCAATAACATGACTCCGTTTTTACTGCAATCAATTTACTAAATACGGCACAGGACTTTATAGATCAATATAGTAGATAGAATATGGTACTGGTGTTTCAACATCAGTGCCTTTTTATTTTTGGAAAGTAATACCATGAAAACAGCGAAAGTATTGATAACAGGGATAATATCCGGACTTGCATTACTCGGTATTTTTAGCCTTTTATCAATAGATGGGGGGATCATTGTAGCAATTATTGTAGGCGTGATCACTGGTAGGCTAATAGATGATGATCCAATGAGATATACGATCATTTCAATATCCACATATAATCTAATTGCTTCAATTATAGTAGCTTTGTTTGATCCAGATGCTAAGATCGTATTGGGGTTGGCGTCGTCTGAAAAAGCAGTCGTAGGGCTATTTTTCGGTGCCGTAATACTAATGATAATATTCTATTCGATCATAGGGTCATTTAGTGCATTTGTCGCATACAATATGAGATCAAATAAATAAGAGTTGGATACTATCAAGCCTTTATTTGGGTTGCTTTGTTAGTATTTTTTTGTTCATTTCAACCCTCTCAGAAAACAATAAGACTTCTTTTTTAATGTCTATTGTTTTCATAATAATTTTATTATTTCTTTTTCTTCAGGGATATGATAATTATTTGAAATATCTCACACCTTATTTTTATGGTATTGAAAATATAGGAATTTTTATAGGATCTTTGCATGATGTTGAATTTATTAAGCTATTAAGAAATATTATTATGATGGCATTATACACTACATTATTTTTATCAATGGGTTTATTTGCAATAAAGAGGAGGGATTTATGATTCCTAATATAATCTCAACAAAAGGTCTATCTAAGAGATACGGCTCCCAATTTGTTTTAAATGATGTTTCGCTAAAGGTAAAAAAAGAGGATATTTATGGATTTTTGGGCCAGAATGGCGCTGGAAAAACCACAACTATAAAATTGTTATCCGGTCTTTTGATACCTATAAAAGGAAATATCATCATAGATGGAATGGACATGAATAACGAATCAAGGAAAATAAAAAAAATTATTGGGTTAGTTCCCCAGGATTCAAGTTTTTACGATAATAGAGACGCATTGAGCCATATGATCTATTATGGAAGATTAAAAGGTTTAACCAAAAAAGATGCATTAGAGCATTCAAATGCACTATTGGACAGGGTTGGTTTGAAACAGGCAAAGGACAAAACAGTGGGTCATTTCTCGCATGGTATGAAAAAACGCCTTGGAATCGCTCAGGCTCTTTTGAACAACCCCAAAGTACTGATTCTTGATGAGCCTACAAATGGACTTGATCCAGTCGGAATTCGACAAATAAGAGAACTACTTCGCGAATTAAATAACAACAAAATTACCATATTCATTTCATCTCATAATCTGTTAGAAATACAAGAAATATGTAATCGAGTCGGAATAATAGATCGAGGTGAAATGATTCTGGAAGATAGCATAGCTAAAATCCGTCATTTCGAATCCAATGGCGTTATAACTGTAGGTGTTTATGATCTAACTCCTGAAATAATAAATTTAGTAGAGAGTTTGGAGTTTGTGGTTAAAACTGAGTTTAAATCTGAAAATATTTTGGATATATTTGTGAATTACGAAGAAGATGCTAAACCAGAGATTAATAAGTTAATCGTTGAAAATGGCGGAAGAGTTTTCAAACTAATAGAAAATTCGCTATCGCTTGAAGATGCGTTCATCAATGCCACCAAAATACAAGGTTAAGTACCTGATTGAAACAAAAGAACTTACCAAACGGAACGGATGAAAGACATTTGCAAGAAAACTGCAGCATTTTTAGCATGGTTGGAAGTGGATGAAGATGTATGACAAGGAACTGGGATTTGAGGCCATAGTCAAGGAACGAAAGTCCGGGTCTTTAAATGTATTGATGACACAGCCGGTCTACCGTGACAATGTGATCACAGGCAAGCTAATAGGTATGATGGCAGCATTAGGTCTGGTAATTGTCATGGCTGTAGCTGTCCCAGTTGGGATCATGCTTATCGTCTCAGGAATTACAGTGAATCCGGAAGATTCAGAAAAATACTTCGCTGTAGCACATAAAATTTCACTATAAAACACAATTCCACCCCACACCAACAGACCTATAAACATCCCTAAACCGCCTGGCAATCTCATCCTTATACTTAGTACAATGGCATGAAGCGATCAAATCCAGCCCCTCAAGCATCTCATACTCTTTACTATCATGTAGACCTCCGATAATACCGCTCACTTTACCAAATCCTGATGCAACTTTCATGATGGCTGTAACACCTGGATGCGAACAACCTGTGATAATATATAAGCTATCACTTGAACCCACAACTAAAGACTGTTCCTTGATCTTATCTCCCAGCTCTCCTGTTGTGTATACAGAATCAGCGATCTTCTGTGCCTGGTCAACTTCAACCAACCCTACTCTGGCAGATATCTCATCCTTCAATTGCTTTGAGAAAGATTTTGGTACATAGACCTTAACATCAGGGTTCATATTTAACAATACACTTAAGCCTCCGGCATGGTCCCAGTGTTGGTGTGATAAAACAACAGTATCAATCTTCTGTGGATGGATATTGAGTTCCTTAAGATTATGAAGCAGTACTGCTCCATCCCAACCAGTATCAAAAAGAATAGTAGTATCATCTGTCTCAACCAGACAGGAAAAACCCCATCCACTGATGAATCCTTCTTTTGCTTCATTATCATAGGTAATTGTTAATTTCATGTTCTTATCACCCTTGATATCTTTATTCGGAAATATCAAATACATTTTTTAGATAATATTTGGAATATATTGCACCCAGTGGATTATGTGCCAGTACTCTATCCTTAACTGCCAGTGTGGTCACAGGTGCATGTGAATGCTCGGTAAAAAGGATGTCATGACCAATACACAAACCAAGTATGATGTTGAGATCAGTCTTCAGGTCATTCAGTATCATTGACTGACCTATGGGGTTACATGTAGCCTCAAAACCTTTACCATGCATTGTATCCAGATTGTAGCTGTGTTTATCGATAGCACACACTTTACAGCAGACAGAGAACATATCAAAATCCTTTGATAAAATCTCATTAATAACTGCAGCTTCATGTCCAAAGCCGATGCAGAATGCAATACCCAATCGCTGGTACTCCATGCCTTTTGCATATAATATGAGCTCTTCTAATCTTGTTTTTTTCATATAGTATTTTGATTCTATATGTGCAGATAACTTCATTGACCTGAGTTCTTCTGCTTCATACCTGATATCTGCTGCAATAGCACTACAGTCTTTACCTGACTGACATTTCTTATCTTTACATAACGCACATTGCATGATTTTTATTCCTTTAGTATGGACTGGAGTTTTTCATTAAAATATATTTGCGAAAATGTTCTGCAGGACATCGACAGGGTTAAACCCTACAAGATTAAGGATCACATAGATGCCTAAGAACGTACCAATTACACTTCCCAGATTTGCGAGAGCTGCTACTAAAAGCACACGGAACAGTGGAACTTTGAACATTTCATTAAAACTCTCTGTTTCTATTAACTCTTTAAAATTGTCAGTGGTTGGCTTGCGGTATTTTGCTTCCACAAGTCCGGCAAACCAACCTGCTGCCAAAAAAGGGTTCAGTGAGGTAAGCCAGGCTACACAAAATGCAGTGATGACAGACTTAGGATGACCTCTTGCAATAGCAGCACCGGCAGCACTGAGTACACCGTTTATGATTACCCAGTACGCCATAGCGATCAACAGCATATAAGGAGATAGCACACCTTTTAAGACAGCTATTATAACTAACAGGAATGTGGCAAAAGTAAGTGCGACGAAGGCCACTCCGAATATTTTCATAATACTGAACCTTTTCACCGGAACAGTCTCTAATTCCTCAAGAGGTGGGATAGTCTCAGGATGTTCAAAGTATCGTTTAATACCTTCCCTGTGCCCGGCACCTACTACTGCTACTACGCGGCCGGATTTACCAGCTTTAAGCAAGTTCGCAGCTATATAGGCATCCCTTTCATCTACAAATACCCTGGCAGCTGATGGTGTAAATTTACGTAGTTCATCTATCAGTTGTGTAACAATATCCTCATTTGTTACAGTATCAATATCTATCTCGTCTCCTTTAAACCCAATAACAGATACTATCAATGCCCAGAACATCTTGATCTTTTCTTTAAAAGACATGGCATGCCAGAACCGCTGAAGCGTTATCTTTATATCCCTGTCCACAAGTACTATTCGGGCGTCTATTGACTCTGCTTTCTTAATAGCCTGCAGCATTTCGGCCCCCGGGTCAACACCCAGATTATCTCCTATTTTTTTCTGGACATATGCAAGCAGCCAGTGTACCAGTATATAGTATGGTTTGCTGCCTTTAAGAATATCTTCCGGTGATATTTTTTTATTTTCTACTTCTTGTGTCAGTGCCTGATATCGGGCAGGACATAATTCAACCGCTACTGCATCAGGCTGCTCCCTCTCGATAGTCTGGTCTACCTCAGTTACACTTTTATCTGAAACATGAGCTGTGCCTACTATGATAATATTTTCTACCGGATCATCGGATATAGGTTTGAGACTGTTGTTCGAGGATTCAGTATAGGAATAATTGATTGTGTAACTTTGATTATTACTGTCATCATTATTATTATTAATATTGACATTATCACTATCATTAATATTGGCATTATCACTATCATTGATATTAATATTTGCATTATCACTATTATTATTCTTAGATTCCTCTGAATTCATATTTTCACCGAATGATCAATATTCTAACTAAAGTAACTAAAGATAGAAAAGATTGATGGTCATGGGAGACTATAAATATCTTTTTAATGGTATATCAAGTATATATGCATCCACCTCAGGCCGATATACATCCACCTATGGAATTTATTAATCATCCCTTGATCAAACCCAATAGCATAGAGCGTAGGCTTTATCAACTTGGCCTGGCTGGTTGTGCTCTTGAGGGGTCTACGCTAATAGTGCTTCCTACAGGACTTGGTAAGACTATTATTGCCCTGTTAGTGATTGCTCGAAGACTTCAGGAATATCCGGGAAAGGTAATTATTCTATCTCCGACCAAACCCCTGGTTGAACAGCACGCAACTTTTTTAAAGACTGTGATGAACCTTCCTCCTGAAGAGATCATTGTACTTACAGGAAGTATTTTACCACAGAAGCGCTCCTCAATGATAGAGGATGCCAGGATCATAGTATCTACTCCACAGGTTATTGAGAACGACCTGCGTGCTGGCAGGATCGACCTGTTAGATGTTGTTCATATCACCTTTGATGAGGCTCACAGGGCAGTAGGAAATTATGCTTATGTTTATATTGCCCAACAATACCAGCATCAATGTAAAGACCCGCTAATACTTGGAATTACGGCCAGTCCCGGTTCTAATAGTGATAAGATTGAAGAGGTCTGCAATAACCTGTTTATTAGTAAGATCCAGGTCAGGACTGAAACTGATCCTGATGTGAGACCTTATATCCACTATAGGGAACTGGAATGGCGTCATATCAAAGTTCCAGTTGAAATTGGGGGGTTAAAGAAGTCTATGGAACTTGTTCTGGAGAACAGGATGCATCAACTGGCTGAGCTGGGATTTGTTAATCCAGGTAAGAAATACTTAAACAAACGTGAAATGTTGGATCTTCAGGCACAACTCCAAAGCAGGCTTTCACGCGGACCTGACCAGCGTATCTATAAGGCTATTTCACTGGTAGCCGAATTATTCAAAGTAGGGCATGCTATCGAGATTGCCGGGACCCAGGGACCTGAAGCTCTTGCGAAATATTTTGATCGATTAGAACACGAAGCCAGTTCACGATCGGGCAGTAAGGCATCACGCAGGCTTATGGATGATGTGAATATGCGTCATGCTATTTATTCCTTAAAAGAAATTGAGATCTCACATCCTAAACTTGAAGCAGTGAAAGAGATCGTATCAGATCAATTATCAAAAAACCCGGAGTCTCGTGTTATTGTTTTTACTAATTACAGAGATACCTCTGAATTAGTAACTGAAAGCCTCAAAGAAGTAGATATTATAAGACCTGTAAGGTTTGTTGGTCAGGCCAATAAGTATAAAGATACCGGTCTGACTCAAAAACAACAGGTAGATATCCTGAATGAATTCAAATCAGGCAAATTTAATACGTTAGTAGCTACTTCCGTGGCTGAAGAAGGACTGGATATCCCCGCTACTGATCTGGTATTATTCTTTGAACCTGTACCTTCGGAAATAAGAACCATCCAGCGAAAGGGCAGGACCGGACGCAAACATGCCGGAAAAGTGGTTGTGCTGGTTGCTAAAGGTACTAAAGATGAGGCTTATTATTGGACCAGCCGCAGAAAAGAAAAAACTATGAATGATAAGATGCGCCAGTTCAAGGCCCCGGCTTTGTCATTCACTGGTGGAAAAACAGAAAAAGAAATTACAGGAGATGCGGGGTATGTTGAAGATGCCGAGTATGTTGAAGATGCCGAGTATGTTGAGGATGCCGAGTATGTTGAGGATACTCCGGACACGTTTGGTACAACATCTCCTCAAAAGCAATTGTTGGATTACTCTTCCAGCCAAATACAAATATATGTGGACAGGCGCGAAATACGCTCCGGAGTAGCGCAGGCACTTGAAGCTGCCGGTGATCAGGTAATATATTCTACTTTGAATGTAGGAGATTATATTATAAGCGACAGAGTCGCTATTGAGCGAAAAACTGATATGGATCTTTTGGATTCTATCATTGATAAGAATCGAAATCTATTCAGGCAGCTATCTGATCTTGCAAAAGCCTATGACCGTCCTGTGCTTATTATCGAAGGAGATAATCTATATACAGGCAGACAGATACACCCAAATGCTATCAAAGGAGTGTTATCTTCTATTGCCACTGATTTTGGCATTCCGATTGTTAATTCCAAGGACGAAGCAGATACTGCTGCTTTCATCCATATTATGGCTAAACGAGAGCAAGAAGTTAAAAAACGCTCTATCAGCCTTCACGGGTCAAAGACATCCATGACATTAAAGGAGCAGCAGGAGTATATTGTGTCTGCTATTTCTAATATAGGACCGTCCACGGCAATAAAATTATTACGTCATTTTGGCAGTGTGGAAAATATTATAAATGCCGATATTGAGAGTTTGTTAGAAGTGGATTCTATTGGTCCGAAAACGGCACAATTTATTATAGAAGTGGTCAAAACCGAATATAAAGGATAATGGTATCCACTTCAAAAATCATGTTATTTTGACAGGATTTACAAGATCTACAGGATTTACAGGATTCTTTTCTCTAATTTATCACTTTATCCATTTTAATAGATCATCTCTACCCAGATCATGAATCCGGTCTCGTACCTGGATTGTAACAGCTTTAATATCACCTTTCTTTGCACTCACCGGTGCCAGTATATCAAGCCACTGACGCCAGGGTAGAAGCAGGCCCAGTCTGACTGCCACACCACCCATTACATCATCAATATCCTTTATTTTATCCATCTTATTAACTGCTGCGACCACATCTATATCCAGTTCCCTTAAGAATTGGAACATTTCCACATCAACAGGGATCTCACCCCGCCCTTCCCAGCGGTCTACTACTTGCGCAAATGACTTTGCATCCAGAACAAGTACCACCAGAATGATACGGCTTTTGTTTTTTTCAATATATCTGACAAATTGAGTTTTAACAATATCCTGTTTGCGCTCCTTGACTCCGCTCATGAAACCGAACCCTGGCATATCAGTGATCAATAGATCATTGAATTGCAGGTGCAATGGCTTAAGGGTAACACCGGGCCGCCGTCCAATAGGTACTGACTTGCCGGTAAGACTTCTAATGAGACTGGATTTGCCTACATTTGAGCGTCCTACGAATATTATCTCATGGCTGGAATTAGAATCGGGTTTTGATTTTACTAGTTTAGCGATATTCTCACCTAATTTAAAATGGATACCTTTCCATTCCACTATTAATCTGTGTCTATATTAATCTTGCATTTTACCATACTTTTTGAAGTGGATACTAAAAAACTATTAATTACTAAGTCGACTTAAATAATGATGATATTAATAAGCATTAAAAATAACTCTGGAATTTCCAATCTGGTGTCTGCGAGTTTGTGAGGTTTAATAGAATGAAAAATCCAAGAAAATATGGAATTGCCCCTTTTAATGTAGCTGTTATTCACGGAGGACCTGGTGCTCAAGGAGAAATGGCTCCGGTAGCAATAGAACTATCTCTTGTAAGTGGTATTTTGGAACCATTTCAAACATTTACATCCATTGAGGGGCAAATTCAGGAATTGCAGACAATTTTAAAAAAGCATGGAGACCTTCCAATAACATTGATCGGTCATTCGTGGGGGGCGTGGCTAAGCTTCATTTTTGCAGGCCGTTTTTCGTCATTTGTAAAAAAATTAATACTAATCGGAAGCGGTCCATTCGAAGAAAAATATGCATCAAAGATAATGGAAACGCGCTTAAACCGTCTTGATGAGGATGAAAAATTGAAGGTTTACGCCTTAATGGAAGCCTTAAATGACCCTGGTGTTAAAGACAAGAATGCGATCTTTACCGGATTTGGAAAAATAATGTTACAAACTGATTCCTTCGACCTACTACCTTTCCCGGGTGATGAACTGGAATATCAGCATGATATATTCCAAAGTGTGTGGAATGAAGCTATAAGAATACGAGAAAGTGGAAAATTATTGGAAATGGGAAAACATATACAATGCCCGGTAGTAGCAATCCATGGCGATTATGATCCACATCCTTTTAGAGGGGTAGAAGAACCGTTATCCTGCACTGTAAAAGATTTTCGATTTTTTTTATTAAGGAACTGCGGGCATAACCCCTGGATGGAACGTAACGCAAGAGAAAGATTTTACGATATTCTTAAAAAGGAATTGTAACATATCCACTTTAAAAAGCGAGACCGTTACATTACATGTTGGTACTATTAAAATAACCGCAGATGAACGCAGATAAACACGGATACGCTGCCTGAAAATCTGTGTTCATCTATGGTTTCATAAGATTCACCAACACGAATTGTAACGGTCTCTAAAAAGCATGGCATACTATTCCCCTACTTTTTTGAAATTGATTCCAAAATACCTGCTTTTATTACTTTAATTGCTTCCAATGCCAGACCTGGTGTATCTACCGGGGATTGTCCACCCAGATCAGCTTTTGCTAATGACAGATCAAAAGGTATAGTACCTATTACCGGTATTTCCAGGCTATCCAGGCTTGATCTGACTGTTTCCAGATCGTCATCTCTTATCTTATTAATTACCACTGCAAATTTTTCAATACCCAGATCACTACCCAGTTTCTTTATCCTTCCGGCTGTCTGGATACTGCGCTTTCCAGGTTCAACCACAATGATCATAAGGTCAATACCCCTGGTAGTTCCTCTGCCCAAATGCTCGATACCGGCTTCCATATCCATTATCACTATAGATGAATCCTTTAATACCACATATCGTAATAACGCCCTTAAGAACGAAGATGCAGGACACATACATCCTGATCCACCTTTGTCCACAGTACCCATAGTCAGCATTTTTACTCCATCCGGACCTGTGATACCAAATTGCTGCACAACATCATCCACTTTTGGGTTTAATTTGAACATACCTGCCGGACCTCCGGCCCGTTCATCAATGAATTCTTTGTAATCTGTTAGCGGTGGTGGAGGATTATCAATACCGAGAGCTGATGCCAGGTTCATATCAGGATCAGCATCTATAGTAAGAAGGTCCAGCCCGTCCTGTGCCATAAGACGTGCTAATGTCCCTGCTAAGGTTGTCTTCCCTACCCCACCTTTGCCTGTAATAGCAATCTTCATGACACCTGATTATTATTTAGATTAACTTAAGTTTACCGGATTGCGCAAGAATAAAATCCTCCCTTCGATCGGATTTTCGATAAAATTATACCTGATATACTAATACAAAAAAAGAGATGCTGTATTGCCTCCATCGGTTTGACAAAATCACAGTAAGATAACTTTTAATAATACCTTAAACATAGATAATAATAGGTAAGTGGGTAGTAAATATAATGTGAGTGATATAATGAACTTTAAAGAAGCAAGTGATAACTTTATAAATAAATTTGATAAACAGCAACAGCAATGTAAACCAATAGGAGTAAAATTGATCCCAAAAGGAAAAAAAATTCCTGATGGTACAAGAACTCCTGAAGAATACCAGGGTATTCCATGGTGTGAAGCTATAAGGATAGCTGATGAAAATAATGAAGTAGTGGTGATCAACAAAGACAATGTAGGCTGCCCGGCGGCCGCTATTGCTCTTGGTCTTGTGGATCAGTACAGCACTGAACCTATGGGAGGTGTACGAAAATATACTGATATGATGAGTGAAACAGCTTCGCCCTCAGATTTCACAAATGGGTTTGTTTATGCATGTAATCACAGTGAAAATATGCAGTTTGCACTATTTGGCGATGATGATACCGGACGCTACGAAACACTGGGCACAGCACAAAAAGCGATCCGGGGGATGATATCGATACAGCCGGATATTATGGATGCGGCAGTTGCATACACGGCGCAAGGACTTGATGTTATACCTGATGTAGTGATAATTGCATTGAACCCAAGACAGGCACTGCTTGCCATCCAGGGATATAATTTTCTAACAGGTACCCGCTTTGAAATGAGCACGATAGGAATTAGAGGTGTCTGTGCCGACCTAACAGCATATCCGTTTATAGAGCAGCAGTTAAACGGCTCTTTCTTCTGTCTTGGAGCAAGGGCGGTCGGAGGATGGGGTGGTAACCTGTTAGGACTTGGTATGCCCTTCTCTATATTCCATACTATGGTTGAAGGCATGGAAAGATCAAGAAATGGTTTTCCATATGGGGCGTATCCTGAATAGGAAGTGTTTAATGAAAATAAAGAAGAGCGAGTTAGTAAATACCTATGCGCAGAGTATCGGTAAAGAAGCAGCTAGTACACTGATCACCAACAAAATACATGACGCAGCCTTAGAGGATAGGTGGGATTACACAGGGGAAGAAATAACCAGGATATGCAGCGAACTGATAAATGAAACTGGTTTGATCAAAATAATAGCACAGGCTTTTTTGGTTCAATTGGAACATAAAAAGTCAGAAGAAAAGACATTACTGCTTGATAATATAAAAACCCAGATATGGTATTTGACAGATATGGAAACTTATGGAGCTGTTAATAAAGCCCGTTCGGATTTTTTAGGTATCAAAAAGAGTGAATTGGAAGGAAGACATCTTTTTGATATAATTATCAAGAAAGAGGCGCAAGTTTGTGTTGCTGGCAATAGAAAAGTATTCGAGAATAAAAGACAGTTGCACACAGAGGAATGGGCAATAAACAGCAAAGGAAAAACGCGTCTGTTATCTATTACAAAGATTCCGAAGCTATCTGAAAATGGAAATATTGAATATGTCATCTGTACAGCAGATGATATAACAGAGCAAAAACAGATGAAAGATGCGCTGCATGAGAGAGAGGAAAAACTTCGTAAACTTATTGACACCTTAACTGATATGGTCTTCACATTAGATATGAATGGAAAATTTACTTACTTAAATCCTGTATGTGAAAGAATGGCCAATCGTTCTATTTCAGATTTATTAGGCCTTTCTTTTACTGAAGTCCTTGTACCTAAATACATAGAACCAACACTTCAAAAATTTAGACAGGGAATTACCAGTGGAACTACTTCTATTTATGAAGTAGAGCTTGTAGATAAAAATGGTGGAAGTTTCCCGGTTGAATTAAATGTGGCATCGTTAATTGATGCTAATGGAAAGATTATCGGCAGGCTCGGCGTAGCACGTGATATCACTGAGCGCAAACAGGCAGAACAAGAGCTCACGAATCAACGTGATGAACTTAAAATCCAATCACAGGAACTCGCAGCAGCAAGTAAAACAAAATCCGAGTTCCTGGCTAATATGAGCCATGAACTGAGAACTCCACTAAATTCCGTAATAGGTTTTTCAGAGATACTGCATGATTTGACCTTTGGTCCTCTTAATGAAAAACAATTGAAGTATGTAAACAATGTCTTAATAAGCGGTAAGCACCTCCTTGCGCTTATTAATGATATTCTTGACCTCTCAAAAGTTGAAGCCGGGAAAATGGAAATAATCTATGAGGACTTTTCAGTTTCTACTGTTATTAATGAAGTAAAGACTCTGGTAGTTTCTATTGCATTAAAGAAACATATCATGATAGATGTTACTGTTGATGAAAAGCTTACTACCATACATGCGGATGTGGGAAAATTTAAACAGATCCTCTTCAATCTAATGAGTAATGCTATTAAATTCTCGCCAAATGACAGTGCGATCACAATAGATGCACAGTGCATTAACGATATGGCACAGATCGCAATAACAGATACAGGTATAGGTATATCAAAAGATGATCAGAAGAAATTATTCCAGTCATTTGTACAGGTAGATGCTTCGACCTCACGGCAGTTCGGAGGAACCGGATTAGGTCTTGCTCTGACAAAACGATTAGTGGAACTGCATGATGGCAAAGTGTGGGTTGAAAGTGAATTAGGTAAAGGCAGTACGTTTACTTTTACTTTACCATTAAAAGGTAAAACACCATTAACTAATATTGATGATCAATCAGAAGGTGTGGTTAAAGCAACTATACGGGAAAGTGGGACATGAATAATTCATCATCATTAAAGGATTCAATTGACCTTGTTGAGCTTCAGGCTATTCAGGATAAATTTCAGAATATAAGTGCAGCTGTTCAAGATGCTATTATTATAATGGATAATACAGGAAACATTTCACACTGGAATAAAGCTGCTGAAAGGATATTTGGCTATTCGGAAGAAGAGATGATCAACAAACTATTGCATGAAATCATTGCCCCGAAAAGGTTCTTTAATAATTTTCACGAGAAGTTTACAATATTCAAAAAAACCGGTCATGGTCCTGCAATTAGAAAAACATTAGAATTGGCTGCTATCAGGAAGGATAATATAGAATTTCCTATTGAGCTTTCTCTTTCTTCAGTAAAAATAAATGATAAATGGAATGCGATAGGGATATTAAGAGACATCACCGAGCGCAAACAGATGGAGGAAGCATTAGAGCATCGAGTTGAATTGAAGCTCATCACCGATATATCAACAAGTCTCATCAACCTTCCACTGGATGAGATTGATATAGTAATAAAAAATGCATTGAAATGCATTGGAGAATTCAATGGTGTCGATCGCAGTTATGTCTTGTTATTCTCCGATAAAAAAAATAAAATGAACATTACTCACGAGTGGTGCGCAAAGGGAATTGAGCCCCAAATTAACAACCTGAAAGGGTTTGATACTGTGGATTTTCCATGGATCATGGGAAAACTTAGCAGATCAGAGATCATCCATATTCCAATAGTAGCTGAGCTTTCATTTGAAGCAAGCTTCGAAAAAGAGATCCTGCAATCACAAAATATCCGATCTTTGATCATCATTCCAATGGTATATAATGGGACTCCTATTGGATATCTGGGTCTTAATTCGATAACAGAAGAAAAAGTCTGGTCAAAAGAAAGTATCATGATACTAAAAATGGTAAGTGAGATATTTGTAAATGCTCTTGAGCGAAGACACACAGAGGAGGTAATAAGAAAATCAGAGCTACGATTCAGGCATATTGTTGAGAATATGTCTGACTGGATATGGGAGATTGATGCTAATGGAGTGTATACTTATTGCTCGAAAAATGTGAAAGAAGTACTTGGATATGCTGCAAATGAAATGATCGGTAAGACTCCATTTGATATCATGCACACTGATAAAAGAGAAAAAACCAGTGCATTATTTACCGCAATTTTCAAAGAAAGAGATAGTTTCCAGAATCTGGAAAACTGGATTTATACTAAAAACGGTCAAATAGTTTGCATGTCAACCAATGGAGTTCCGGTTCTGGATGATAGAGGTGAACTTATTGGTTATCAGGGAGTAGATTCGGATATTACACAGCGTAAAAATATAGAAAAATCACTTGAAAATTCCGAAAAAAAATTCTTCACTATGTTTGATAACAACCCGATGGGGGCAGTCATCATTGATAGCAATAGAATGATCAAGGAAGTGAATAGTGTCGCAGCAGACATGATCGGTAGATCAAAACCAGAGATCCTCGGTAAGATCTGTCATGAATTTATTTGTCCCAAAGCACGTAACAACTGCCCTGTCTATGACCATGGAATGGATGTTAACTGTGTTGAAACTACACTTCTTAAGAAGGATTACGGAGAGACCCCAATAGAAAAAACAGTTGCAATGGTTGACATAGACGGGAAAATAATGCTTCTTGAGATGTTTTATGATATTAGCGAGCGCCAGCAAATGCAAAGAGACCTTATAAACCAGCGTGATACACTTAAAATAAAGGCACAGGAACTGGCAGCAGCAAGTAAAACAAAATCCGAGTTCCTGGCTAATATGAGTCATGAACTAAGAACTCCGCTAAATTCGATCATAGGTTTCTCAGAAATACTGCACGACCAGACTTTTGGTCCTGCTAATGAGAAACAAATGAGATATCTGGAGAATGTCCTTACAAGCAGCAAACATCTGCTTACACTTATCAATGATATACTTGATATATCAAAAGTTGAAGCCGGAAAAATGGACATAATCTATGAGGATTTTACAGTTTCTAGTGTTATTAAAGAAGTAAAGACTCTGATAGTTTCTATTGCATCAAAGAAAAATATCATAATAGATGTCAATGTTGATGAAAAGCTTACTACCATACATGCGGATGTGGCAAAATTCAAACAGATCCTCTTCAATCTAATGAGCAATGCTATTAAATTCTCACCTAATGGAGGATCAGTCACAATAAATGCCAGGCGCATTAACGATACGGCACAGGTTGCAATAACAGATACTGGTATAGGGATATCAAAGAAGGATCAAAAGAAACTATTCCAGCCGTTCATGCAGGCAGATGCCTCAGCATCACGTCAGTTCGAAGGAACCGGATTGGGTCTTGCTCTGACAAAACGATTTGTGGAGATGCATGGCGGTAAAGTGTGGATTGAAAGTGAATTGAACAGGGGGAGTACTTTTACTTTTACCATACCAGTACAACCTGAAACAGGAATTAGAGGAAATAATTCAAGTGGAAATAATAAAGAATATAATCCTCGCTAACTATAATAATTCATTAGAATAAAAAGGGGGAGTTACTATGGGAACAATATTATCAACAGGATTAAGTACTAACCATAACAGTACAGCGGCTGCTAAAGAAGCACTTTTGCAGGCAAAAAATAAAATGGGGGAATCACGGGTTGATCTTTCGATTATTTATTCCTCTAAAGAGTATGATTATAGAGAAGTAGTAGATACTATAAGAGCAGGTACTAATAACGCACCTTTGATCGGAGCTTCTTCGGCAGGAGAGTTCAATGAGGAAAAAGTTGAAACAGGAAGTATAGCAGTGGGCTTACTTTCCTCAGATGATATTAAGATATACAATGCATGGGCTTCAGGGATAAAACAGGATCATGAAACCGCAATAAGAGAAATTGCAGCAAAGCTGCCTTCTAAAGTAGAAGGATATCCTTACTTAACTGCCATTCTCCATATTGACGGTTTATCAGGAGTAGGTGAAGAGATCACTCTATTAGCTTCATATCTACTAAGTAATGAGATTAAAATTGTCGGAGGAATGGCAGGAGATGATTTTAAAATGGAAAAAACGTTTGTATTCTGTGATGATGACATTAGTACTAATGCAGTTTGTGTCTGTCTTCTTGCCTCGAAAAAACCGTTATTTACCGGTATAAAACATGGACATAAACCGCTTAGTAAATCATTGAAAGTGACCAGGGCACAGGGTAATATTCTTTATGAAATAAATGACAGGCCGGCATGGGAAGTATGGAAGGAAGAAACAGCTGTAGCAGCCCTAAAGAAAGGAATAGATGTAGAACAATTAATAGATCCCCAACAAATTGCACAGTTCTTTACAAAATTTATACTTGGTCTGGCTACTGATAAGAAAGATGCATATAAAATAAGATGGCCTGTAAGTATAAATAACGACGGATCTTTTAACTTCGCCTGTGGTATTGCACAAGGAGCTGTTTTTCATATAATGGATGGAAGTGATCTTGAAGATCATATCAATGCTCCCAAAGAAGCAGTTAGAATGGCCAGACGTTTTGCTCATAGTGCAGGTTATGAAGAGTATGCCGGAATCCTGGTATTTGATTGTGCTGTCAGGCAGTTAATGCTGCAGGATAGATTCTGCGAAGGTATAGATCAAATTAAAAAGACCTTGCCTGATGTTCCGATATTGGGTTGGGAGACATATGGTGAGATACGCATGGAGTCCGGGCAGTTTAGCGGTTTTCATAATACCACTTCTGTAATTCTACTACTACCAAAATAGAATATATTCCAAAGATAAAAACCCATTAAAATGAAAATAAAGAAAAGCGATCTGGTTAACACCTATGCCCAGAGTATTGGCATAGGAATAGCAAATGAACTTGTTACGAATACAATATATGCTGCAGCTCTGGAAGATAAAGAGGATTATGATATAGAAGAAATTACCAGGATATGCAGTGAACTGGTAAAAGAACCTGGTATAATCAGAATAATTGCACAGACCTTTTTAGTTCAACAAGAGCGCAGGTTATCTGATGAGCAGACATTATTACTTGATAATATAGAAACCCAGGTATGGTATTTAACAGATATGAGAAATTATGGTCTGGTAAACAAGTCCCATGCAGATTTTTTTGGAATGCAGAAGAATCAAATGGAAGATAAAAGTCTCTTTGATATTTTTGATAAGCAGGAAGCCAGTACTTTTTTAAAAAGCAATAGAGAGGTTTTTAAGACAAAAAAGACCATCAGGACAGAGGAATGGATTAAGAATTGCAACCATGAAGAATGCTTATTATCTATTGTAAGAACACCTAAACTATCTGGTAATGAAAATGTTGAATATGTGATCTGTACAGCCGAAGATATCACACTGCGCAGGCATTCGGAAGACCAGATAAGATCATCCCTGAAAGAAAAAGAAGTGTTATTGCGGGAGATACATCACCGGGTAAAGAATAACCTCCAGATCGTATCAAGTCTTCTTAATATGCAGATCCGAAAAACAAACGACAAAAAAACGATTGATATACTCTCTGAATCCAGGAGCCGAATAAATGCAATGGCTCTTATCCACAGTCAATTGTATGAAACAAGTAATTTATCCCAGATAAATATGAAACGGTTTGTAGATAATCTGTTTAGTCAATTACTTGTGGATTATAGTGAATATGGTCTTAAAATTACCCATAAAGCTCATGTTATTGATCATCCGTTCCCAATATCTTTAGCAGTGCCAGTGGGATTGATCATAAATGAACTATTGTCAAATATTATCAAGCATGCTTTTAAAGAAAGAAAACAAGGCAAGATCGAGTTGATCCTGAGCAGGTTAGAAAATGGTAAGATCCATTTGTCGATCAGCGATGACGGTGTTGGATTACCAGAAGGATTTGATATCGATACATCTAAAACAATTGGTTTGTATTTAGTTAGAATTTTAACAGTAGATCAACTTGAAGGAACAATAGAATTTATCAGCAATAAAGGCACAACCGTAAATATCGAATTTGAAATAGAAGAATATGTAATGTTGTGATTGTAGTTGAATGCCTGCTACGTCTGAAAGGCGTGCAAGTAATGTAGATTGAATGAATTAATCGCATTAGGAAAATTCAAGCATTCTTTCAATTGGAATCCTCGCAGCATCTGCAATCTCACATGGCACAACGACTTCGGGCTTCTCCGTTTCCAGTGCATCTACTATATTTACTAACGTAGATATCCTCATATGTTTACAGACCAGAGATTCTGATACAGGATAAAAGGTCTTATCAGGAACTTCATTTTGAAGCATATGTGATAGTTCAACATCAGCAGCCACTATAAACTCTTTTTTCCCGGATTCCTTGCAAAAATTAACAATCTCGCCTGTTGAACTGATATAATCTGCCATATCCTGGACATCGGGACGGCATTCGGGATGAGCAACTATAGTTGCCTGGGGATGTGCAGTCTTTACATCTGTCAGTTTGTCAACTGATATTTTATTATGTACAGGGCAGACTGCATAATCAGGTATGGAAATGATATCTTTAGCTGTTCCTTTGCTTATATAATAAGATACACCAAGGTCAGGGCCGAACAGAATAGGTGAGTTGTCGCCCATAGTCCCTGCTATTTTCAATGCGTTATTAGCAGTGCAGACACAATCGGCTAATGCTATGGTTTTGGCAAGTGAGTTCATATAGAGAAGAACCTCGCAGTCAGGGTGTTCTTTTTTTGCTTCAAGTAATTCCTCGTATGATAACTGCTTTGCCAACGGACATACCCCACCCCGGCCAGGTGTGATCACTTTTTTATCAGGATTCAGTACTGCAACCATCTCTGCCATGAAATTAACTCCACAAATAAGTATCATATCACAATCAGTCTCATTGGCTCCAGTTGTAAGCCCGGAAGACCCGCCAACAACATCTGATACGGCTCTAACCTCCGGTTTTGAAAAATTGTGTGCAAGGATAATTGCGTTTTTTTTTTCTTTTAATTTTTCAATTCGTTCCACTATCAGTTCTTCTTTTATGTCTTGCAATTTACCAAACCCCATTAAATCATTAATATTTATTATCATCATCATAACAATGATATGATAAAACTACATCACCACAGTATAAATAGATTTACATTCAAACATTAAGAATATTTTTAATGTCCTCGCATGGTCCTGAAAAACCCATGATAAGAATAAAAACCGTATCCACTTCAAATCAAAGTGTAAAAATAAGTCTGTGAAGCAGGATGTTCCAGATTTGTAGTTCGAAGTATGTCACTGCAACTGTAATTCACGGCGTTTCTTTTCAAGATAAGAAAAAACAGGGCCATGCGGTGAACCATTGATCAACATCTCAATACCAGTACGTACTACTAATATCTGCTCAGTATGTCCAAGTACACTTACTGTTTTACCCATGACAGATATCTTAGTCTCGGTCATGTTTTCAAATATCTCTCTTGATTTCCCACTCTTGCCTATGATACGACCCTTCAATCGTTTGAGTTCTTTAGGTGTATCGGCTATTTGACTTAGATCCATGATTTCCAGGGTTAATAGCTCATCATCAAAAAGACGCATTGCTTTATCAGGATTAAAACCTCTTCCAATAGCTTTTATTACATCTATTGTCTGCATTGCCAACAAAGGGTCTTTTGATTCTTTGATCTCTATACTTCCTGTTTTACTATCTATATCCAGTGTAGTAGCAGACTTTTGTTCAATAAGCTGTTTTACAGTTCCCTCCGGTCCTATTATTACACCGACTCTATCAATAGGAACTTTTACAAATGTAGAACGTGTTTTGATCATGATTCTTCTTTTGATATAACTAATAGCACATATTACTGCTGGTCAGGTCCGGATCGTCTCTTCCAACAATTCTTTAGTATCTATATCCATACCGTATCCGGAAAAGAACCGTGCAATATTGGTAATATCACGCACTAAAAATTCAACTGCATTCAGATGGTCATAGGTCACTGATTGTCCCATATCAATAAATACGGGGTTTAGAGAATTAGGGTCCAATAAAATATTGTATTCACTTAGATCCGAATGTACTAACCCGGCGTCCTGGTATAACCGTATTATAAAATCCTTTATCCTGTCATAGATACAAGCAGCCTGTTCATTATCAAGATTATATTCACGCATCTGCGGGAATGCTTGATTGTCCTTTCCCATAAATTCCATTATAAGGATGTTTCTTTTAGCAATCAAAGGAGACGGAACAGGTAATCCTGCTTCCTTTGCCCTGCTTAAGTTCCGGAATTCTTTAAGCGTCCATGCAAGTATAATATCTTTTTTAGTATGTCTAACATTGCGAAACCTTACATCACCTATCAGGTAATCCTGCATAGCTTTAAAGTTGCTATTGGTAATGCGGTATATCTTTATAGCCAGTTCCTGCTGCATATCATCATCATTTTTTATGGCATGAAATATATTTGCTTCCTTTCCCGTACTGATATTACCGCCAAGAGCATCCAGATATCCTTTGGATGAGAGTTTATATAGAGCCATCAATGTAGCAGTATCAAAGACCTCATCTTTTACCTTAAGATCTGCTGAGTCTTTGATTTTCTTTCTGAGCTCATCGATTTTCGCATCGAATTTCTTTACTTTCTTAAAACTAGCCGGATCTAAATCCATCATTATTGGTTAACCTTTAAGGTATCCCCTTTTTTCAAGCCAATCTACTTGAGGTCTGGTATATCTCCATTTGACATCACCCTTTTCATCCTGAAATTCCCAGGGTACAAGTATAACCACATCTCCTGCCCTTATCCATGTCCTTTTTTTTAATTTACCAGGAATTCTTCCAAGCCTTACCACACCATCCATACAACGTACTCTTATCTTATTAGCACCAAGCATGCTTTCTACAATTCCCAGTATCTCTCTTTCGTGTTTTTTAGGCACTCTTACTCTTATTACTTCTCCTGGGTTTGATTCATATTTTTTACGACCGTTCAGGTTAACACCTCTATATATAAGAACAAAATCCTCGCTATCGCTCGGATTTTCTTGAGTATATCAAGTTATACTTGACATACTAGAACAAAATCCTCGCTATCGCTAGGATTTTATTGAAGAAAACCAATAGTAAAGGTTTTCCATAATAATGAACTGCTAATTCATTAAATGTAACATGCAGCAAAGCTATATAAAACTAAGGTATTTAACCTGTAGTAATATATGGCGACTGGTCAAGTACTCTAATACCACCATCAGATATATTAAGCACACGTATCTCATTAATAGTACCTGAGCCACGGAGTTTAGCGATATAGATAGAACGCTGCAGGTTATTCCCTGAAACTACCCGACCAAGACGTGTTACGGAATCCGCACCGTATTCCACTACAGACTCAACTTCAAAAGTGGTACCTACTGAAACCACTGTAGTTACATGGTTTATTCTCAGTATAGTAAATAGATCATCCACTAATGTTTTCAATTTATAGGGAGATTCAATTGCTAAGAGTAGCGCTTCAACAGCATCAATAAATATTCTGTCAGGTTGATAGTCTTCAACTTTGCGAATGATGAGCTTTTTAAAACTCTTTATTAATTCCATAGGGGCCATATCAATGGTCTTTTGCAATCTTAGTTCAGGGTCTGCAATATCAATAAAGGAAACCAGTCCTTTTTGTTCCAGTTCCCAGAAATCCCACTTAAAAGAGGAATACATTTCTTTTTTAAGCGAGTCGGCAGATTCAGTGGTCATTATACATAGGGACTTTTCGCCATTTTGGGCTGCATGATGAAGAAATTGAGAACCTAATACCGTTTTACCAGTACCTGACTCCCCTGAAATTACATTCACTGTCTTTTTGAAAAATCCACCATTAAGCATTTCATCATAACCGTATATTCCTGTATTTGCTCTTTCCAGTATTTTGTCTTTATCTACCATAATACTCATTCCGACAATTATAATTGATTAAATAATTAATGATAATACACTAATATGTATTTTTATATATTAAATACTATGTGGGACACATTAAATAGTTAATTGTTCCATCCTCTTAACAGCTTCATTGATCCGGTCTACTGATTGAGTTAATGCAAACCTTATATATCCCTCGCCATATTCTCCGAACCCAATACCTGGTGTGGCTACGATTCCTGCTTCTTCGAGTAACAGTTTTGAAAAAGTAGTAGAATCATACCCCTCCGGAACAGGAGCCCATATATAGAATGTGGCTTTAGGTGGCTGTACTTTAATACCCAGTTCTTTAAGGCCCACCATCAGTGCATCCCTTCTTTGGGCATATATTTCCCTCATTTCGCTTATACAATCCTGGGGACCTCGCATGGCTTCGATCCCTGCTTCCTGGATTGCTTCAAAAGCACCTGAATCAACATTGGTCTTGATCTTACCCAGACCACTAATGATCTGTGCATTGCCTACGGCAAAACCGATCCTCCAACCGGTCATATTATATGTTTTAGACAATGAATGGAACTCAATGCCCACATCCATCGCGCCGTCCGCTTGCATGAAACTGGGTGCAATATAACCATCATAGGTCATTTCACTGTATGCATTATCATGTATGACAATAATATCATTCTCCCTGGCAAATTCAACAACTTCATCAAAGAATCCTTCAGTTACAATAGCTGAGGTAGGATTATTAGGATAATTAAGGAACATGAGGCGTGCTTGTTTGGCAATATCTTTCGGTATTGCTTCAAGATCAGGTATGAATCCGTTTTTTTCCAGTAAGGGCATACTGTATGGCCTGGCATCAGCAAATAAGGTCCCTATATTGTACACCGGATATGCAGGATCAGGGACCAGTGCAATATCACCTGGATTTAAAAAAGCCAGTGGGGCATGGGCAAGCCCTTCTTTTGAGCCTATTAGTGCCAGCACCTGTGTAACAGGGTCCAGGTCAATATCGAGATGGTCTTTATACCATTTTGCTGCTGCTTCCCTGAATGAAAGCATGCCGATATATGATGGATATCTATGCCGTTTCGAGTTTTTGGCAGATCTATAAAGAGCTTGAATAATATGGTCTGGTGTGGGCATATCAGGATCACCTACACCCAGGTCGATCACATCAATACCTTTTTTAATAATATTTGCTTTTGCTTCATCAATAGCAGCAAAAAGGTATGGTGGGAGTTTATTAATTCTATCAGAATACATTATTTTCACCTTTATCTGATATATAGGAAAGTATAAACGTATTTCCTTCCATTTGTGATGGAACGATTGAACTGATTCCAATTGTAGCTTTTCTTCTGGCTGCGCCTGTTTATCCATTTAAAGGCGAGTCTCACGATCTGATAGTAGTAGTTCTGTAGCCATCGTATGTTGCCGCTCATTCCATAATATCGGTAATGTCCGATCAACTTTAGCTCCATCACCTTGCCATATCCCAGAGCTCCCTGCTATATTCCAAGACAGGAGGTGACAGGATCGACTGGATTGAATTAGTAATTAGAATAATTTATCGTCTCTGAACCGATTTAATATCCACATGCACGAAAAAAAATATACAGGATGCTTAATAGGTAGTGCAATAGGGGATGCACTGGGTATGCAAACAGAAGGCATGACCTCTATTGAGATAAGACAATATCATAAATACATATACAATTTCGGACCAGGGAGAGCAGGTAGTCCTAATGAAAAACTTAAACCTGGCCAGTATACGGATGATACTGAGCAAACACTCATCCTTGCTCGTAGTATAATCAAATCCGGTTCGTTTGATCCTGAACTTTTTTCAAAAGAACTTGCAAATTACAGTAAAAAAATAATATCTGACCCTGAATTGAATAGAGGATGGGGGAAAACCAGTCTGACAGCCTGCAAAAATCTCTTAGAAGGTATACACTGGAAAGAATCAGGTATAGATACACCAACCTGCGGTAGTGCAATGAGGGTATCACCGATAGGTCTGGTATTTTGTGAAAGACTTGATCTACTTGAAAAGTGTGCTGTACTTTCATCATTACCGACACATAATAATCCTCAATCTATTGCAGGTGCTGTTGCTATAGCAACAGCAGTCTCCCTGGCAATTAAAAATACCACCCCTGATATTATTATTAGGATATCTGCCGAACTTGCCGGTAAATATGATCCTGTACTGGGTAATAAGATAAAAAATATAGAATCTCTTAAGAATATAAATGAGATCAATGCTTTTTCTATTATAGGGACTTCTATTCTTACTATTGATGTCGTACCCTCTGCATTATATTGTTTTGCAAGATACCCACTGGATTTTACACGTACAATATTAACGGCAATCAATGCAGGAGGAGATACGGATTCTATTGCAGCCATAGCCGGTGCAATAAGCGGCGCATATCTTGGTAAGGATGCAATCCCGAAAAAATGGCTTGATGGGGTTGAGAGCAGCAAAGAAATTGAATCCATTGCTAAAGAGTTAATGGAAATCAGTAAAACATTATCCAACCCATCATAAGCAGCCGTTCCATATCATTTATATCAAATAAAAAAACATTATCTTCTTTTATTTTCTTTTTGAAACTCCTTGCAAACACTGCATAATATTCCTTATCCCCCTTAAACGGAACGAATTTTGCCTTTTTCTTAAGATCCTGAATGATCCTGTAACCATTGACATTATCACTCCATTTGCACTCACAAAACATTACTTCCTTAGTTTTATCGTTCAAAGCAACAACATCTATCTCCTTTTCTTTATGCCACCACTTTTGGATCCTGGTAAATTGGAAGGGCAGGGTCTTCTTTGACCAGATAGGGAAATTCATCTATGGCTATGATCAACCTCTCATCGGTCTTGCTGGACAGGTATTCAAAAAAACCGTCCCAATCTGTGAATTCTATTTTTTTCAGGAATTCATCGTTAAAGAAATTTCCAAGTTTTTGTGCAAATATCCGAAGCTGGAGGGTTTTGGCCTCTTCTCGTGCAAGAAGACGGATGCCATTGTTCATCATGAACTGTTCAATGAGTTCACTTTTCCCAATCCTACGTCTACCGTAAATGACTACAAATTCGGCTCTGTTGCTCTTGAATCGTTCATTAAGGAGTGATAATTCCCGATCTCTGTTGATGAATACACTCATAAGTATAATACTTGAGAGTGTAAATAAATAAGATTTACGATTGGATGTGTTAGTGCATTGTGTGTACTGAAGATGTTCGATTACCGATACTCCAGGTGTTAATAATATTTATTTCAAATAAGGCAACTCACAAATAATAATTTACCCATTGCTGAACGAAGCATCCTTTCAGGCGTGTTTGTTACAGGTCTGCCACTATTAAGTGAATATAAGTC
>JAIOQW010000220.1 GCA_021108405.1 Methanosarcinales archaeon | reverse complement strand
GAAAATGTGAACGGAGTGAGCATTTTCGATACATCAAGTTATACTTGATATACTATAAAAAAAGAAAAACTAGTAGATGTGAAAAAGTCACACCTACTTACTATCGTTCTAAAGTTTGCTTATTTTGCGGGTATAACGTATGCTCGCTCGCCAGCGCACCTATCGTATTCTCTAAGTGCACCCTGACCGAAGCAATGCCTGACCTCAACAAAGTCGAAGTTCATCAGGTCATCAGCGAAGCATGTCTTTACCAGTGGGTTGGTTGAGAAACCATTTCCGCAGCCAGTGTATGCGCCTGTCAGTACAGTTGTATAACCGCCCTGGTGGCCTACATTCATGGCATAGTTAGGATAGTTAGCTCCTCTGAGTTCGCCCAGCAGTCCTTCGTCAGACTGATAGGAGTACACATTGGTTGCACCGCACTGATCCTGCAGATCATATCCGAAGAAGCCCAGTCTGCCGTGTGCCTCTTTATGGAGGTACATGCACAGATACCATGCTGAAAGTCCTGCATTGGAGTTACCGGTTGTGATTGCGGTTGCTGCACCTGTGGCAGTGGCAATTACAGTTGCTCTCTGGGAACCGCCGAAGTGGTCCTCAAGAGATGTGGGATAGTTCTCATACAGCTCAAGGCCGTATATTGTACCCCAGGTACCGATATCCTTGATGACATCAATGGTTGGTGCTACTGTATTGGCTACGCTTGTGCCATATGTATCCCAGCCATATTCGGTAGCTGCATACAGATCGTCGTCTACAGTGTTGTTGGTATATGCTGCTGTTGCATACATAGTGAAACCGACACCACCGCTCATGTAGCCGCCGAGCCATATCTGATCATATAGCATGGACGCTGCTGCGCATGTTTCCAGGGCGATCTTATCCGGATCATCTCTGAATTTTCTTGAGGTCTGTACGATATCGCACATGTGACCGAAGGACAGACCTCCGGGCTCATTAGGACCTCTTGCACGCCTTGCTGGCAGCATCTCGCTCATCTCTACTAAGCCTGCATGCTTTGCAGTAAATGCCAGATCAGCCACTGCGGCCTCACCGGCGCACATGTGGTATGCACTGATAAAGCTCATACCGACCTGCATTGCCATCCACCTGGATGTCTGTCCACCATCAGCTACCCTTGAGACAACTGTTGGTATGTGCACTGCCTGGAATGATGCCTTGCCTATACTGGCTTTGATCTGTGCTGCATGATCAGGGATAAACATCTTATCGATGTCGATCACGAACTGTGAATCCAGTTCGTCCTTCAGGGTATCGTCGCCTGTGAATACTTTCACATAGCAATCATCTACCATTGCAGGATGGGTCTCGACCATGTGTTCCTGGACAATAGCTCCACCAGGTAGTGCGTGGTTCAGCACTTCCAGATAGTAGTTGATAGTCTCAGGTGTAACTTCTTTACCCAGCCTCTTCTCAAGAGTCTCGTGGGCAAGATCAAGTCCAACTACACAAGTTCTCCTGATATCATCCCACATCTGCTGCATGGCAGCATTGTTGACGTAGTGAAGGTCATCGCCTTCAACAACGATATCAGTTCCACCAAGAGTATATGGTGTTAACTGTCTCTGACCCAGTGGGATACCTGCTAAGTGAAGTAGAGGATCATATGCCTGAAGACCTCTCTTCTTGGCAATCTCTGCTCCGACCTTTGTCATTTCAACCTTTCTGGGACTCTGTTCCGTACCAAGTCTAAGGTACTTTGTGGTCTTTGCCTGGATATCATCATTTTGCTGATTGGAACCCCATTCCTTACCATATTTGTTTTCCATAGCAAGTTTAAAATGATCCATAGCTGTCTTTTCAGTTCCGAATGCGAAGTGTTTTGTCATTTTCTATCACCTCTTAATCATGGGGCTGATATCCATATAATGTTCTCAGTTCCCAAACTCTCTGCATCCATTCAATGACTTCTTTGTCATCTCTGAATGCAACATTGTCTATTCTATAGAAGGTGGTCCTCTTAGCTGCCTCGGCTTCAGACATTGGTTTACCCATATTGACCTTTCGATCAAGAGGTACACCCACCTGGTCCTTATCCTGTATGATAACATCGCCTTCAAGTCGGCGTCTGTCAAGCATATCGAACATTACACCATCTTCCTGCAGTCTGCAGGAGTGACCGTGCACTGTTGCGCCTCTCAGTCCAGCCAGACCAGGACAAGTCATCTCAGTTTCGACCTGCTCCTTGGCACATGCTTCCATATCTCTCTCTCTGGCCTCTACGACCTGCCTGCCGGATAGCGTACCTGGATCTACACCTCTATGGTTAATAGCTGCGTGATATGATCTCCAATATGGTACGGAAGGTGCATTGTACATGGAATCTGCCCACTGTACATACCTTACTCTGTCGCCTGCTGCTGTACCTGGCGTTGGTGTAACCATTTGCCTTACAGGGCAATCTGGTTCTCCCATCTCTGCCAGGGGTGGATGTGTGCTTGGATAGTCGCTACCAGGTGCTCTATGACCCAGCATAGCTGTCAGGTCCTCATCTGAGACCTCTCTGAGCTTCTCGACATTATTTGACATGTGTTTTCTTCTGTTCTCAGCAACTGATGTGCTGCCGGGATAATATTGTGGTTTGTATGCCATTTTACATCATCTCCTAATTATTTTCCGGATAAATGGTCTTTACGTAATTAACGATCTTATTGAGGTTTTCCCTTGAACAGGTCTCTCCTCTTGTGATTCCGCTTACGATTTCCATAACTGTCCCCCCGGTCTGAATTTTCTCAGGCCTGGGTTTTACCAGTTTTGTTCTGACTCCTGCTTCAGCAAACTGCTCAAAATCTATTGGATTCTGGCAGGCCACTATAGTTGGAATATCCACATATTTGAGTACTTCTTTTGTCTTGCTTATTACATGCGAATCAACATTTCCCAGATGAAGGACCAGTAGTTTGTGTCTACCTATCTGTGCTAACTCCTTGGCATTTAACCCGAATTTGGGACCGTATCCCATTGTAGATTCTTTATGTAGATCTTCGGGTACACCTGCACCGGAATTAAGCACAAGTACACTAACCTGGATTCTTTCCCTTCTTAGCCCGTATGTGATCTCACATACAGGTTTGGTTATATGACGCCGTCCCGGAGACATAGCAACTGCGATCACATCAGGTCTACCGGTTTCTGAGAGCGTACCCCTCTGGGCAAGTCCTCCTCCCCGGCCGAGACCCATACTTTCTCTGCAATCCACACACTGTGTCTCTCGTCCGAACATATGATCACTCATTTGATTCTATCATGCATATACGATCTTTTGGATTTGCTTTAGGGTCACTTAATCCTAAGAGGCGCGTGTCCTCAATATTAATGGATTGATCTTCCCTACTCTTAAAACCGTATTTAGCATAGTCTGTTAATGAAGCTTTCTTGCGAAAAAAGAACCCTTCTTTAAATTCGAACGGAATAGGCAATGATTTTTCCACTGCCTCTCGAAGTGGCTCTTTTGCGCTTCTATCCTCAAGTTCAACCCGTATCCGGCCTACTCTGATGTTCAGTTCAAAAGCTTGACCTGAAACATTGATAATACGCCGCTCAGAACGTTCTATTGGAGTACCAGTCCCGGGGCCGCATGAAACTCTCATGGGCAGACTGGATCCCTGAATCATCATCCTGAGCACGCCTGTTACTTTATCTATTGTGTTAAGTAACTCTTCGGCTGTATCGGGCATTAATAATTTCTGCGGAAAAATTTCAACCTGAATTGGCTTTTTTGATGCTGAATAGTAATCGACCATTTAAATCCTCAATTTTTCTATTTACACTGCTCCGGCAACTGCTTGAAGTGGTTCTCTGAATGTTTTGTATGAACCAAACGTTTCTCCGACCAATGCTGATGTCATCTCTGGGGTGAACATCTGGACACCGGCATCAAGTGAAACTGCTGCTGCCACACATGGGATAGCAAAGCCTCTTGAGTGCCTGGTAACTACGTGGTTACCGTTGAATACACCAGGTCCGCCGCCACCATAGATGGAGTGACTGAAGAAGGAGAATCCTACTGCAGTACCCTGTACCTTACCATAGTCGCATCCTGGGAGTCCGGTCTCTTTCTCAACCATGTCATTATAATACAACAGTGTTGATGAAACGTGCTGTGGTGATCTTCCTGCACCGCAGTTCACCAGGTTTGATGCAAGGGTTCCGGCTGCATTATATGCATTCCACATAGCAACATCAGTTGCTTTATAGCATACATATCCTGAGTCGAATTTCTTATCAGCTACAAGTACTTTATCGGCGAGTCCACGCTCTACGATGGAGTGCATAACAGTACCGATTGTACCGGTTGCACCGTTTGCTTTGGTCACATCATAGACTAAATTGTCTGCATTGAGTCCCTGATATGCAAGGCCAAGAAGCTGGTGTCTCTGGAACTGTCCCAGGGCATTACCCATCTCGAATACTCCTGCCTGCTCATAGATTGATGACAGTGCTGCTGTATTCATTGCATTCTTCTTTGTCACGGCAGCCAGGTGGTTTGCCATGATATTTCTCAGTGAATGGCCCATACCCTCATCTTTCTGGGGGATCTCAAGGATCGATTTCACATTTCCACCGGCCATATCCATGGTCTGTGGATACTGTCCCATTATTGCAGCCTTTACTTCAGGTACTACGAACATGCTAAGATCAAAAGTATCGATCATTGCCTGAACGCATGACATTGCTGAGCATGTCAATGATGCAACAAACTCTGCACCTGCTTCCATTCGAGCTGATGGAACCTGTACAAACAGCTGTTTACCGCCGTTTAGTGAATCGATATTTGTATCATCGCCAGTATCGACTCTAACAAGGTCTTCCATCTTGGCTTTAATGGAATCTGCATTCTTGACTACATCAAGATCCAGTTTTCGTCCCTGGATTTGCCTGCCTTTACCACCATATTTACCAGTCGCCAGAGCCTTCTCGATTCCGGCAAGATCCACGGCAGCTGATCGCTTTGTGTCGTGAATAATCTGTTTAATGGCTTTGTTTCTAAGGGGGCTAATATCTTCAAGTGTTACGCCACTTTTGAGTTTAGCTCCTCTATCGCTATATAGGTCTATTTTGTCAGCCACGTTTATTTTTCCTCCTTTAATTCTTTTCTTGAAAACCTTCATCGTGGATTCTATAACAACAAAAATCATGAGATTTTGTAAAAGAGCCAAAAAAGGATAACATAAAAGCTCTTATTACCAAAAAATCCGTATTATTTGACTTTGTTATTATATTTTTTATCTTTTATCCAACTCCAGTTTTCTGTATTATCCTCTATTCAATAAACCTACTTAAAGATTACGGATTAATCGTGATAAATACTGGAAATATATTAATCCTTTTATTTTAAAAGAGACATACAAAGGGTATTAAAGGTACAATTGCATACTTGAACAAAATCCTCCCTAGACCTGGATTTTATTGACTGAAGCTTCGAAGATTTGTAGAATCTTCGTCTGACATTCCAGAGGAATGGAGGATTAGAAAATATGAACGAAGTGAGCATTTTCGATATATCAAGTTATACGATATACTATAAAAAAAAAATAATATTTCAAACCTATTTTTTGCCGGAAACAATATAACTATATAGTCAATTATGCAATGCAGATAATAAAGGAATGATAAAAAATGGAACTACTTGCTGATATAGGAGGAAGACCAGGACTTGACTGCATGGGATTTTGCAAATACTGTTACTTTAAGGCAGTAAAAGAAATTCCTCCACTGGGATGTAAACACTGTCTTCCTTTCCAAAAAGGTTGTCATTATTGCACTGAAAGTGTAAAAGAATCCTACCCCGGATTCAAACCACTTCAGATGGTGATAAGGGACATAGACAGGATACTTCAGGTCAATCATGAGGAAATTAACCTTATTACAATAAGCGGAGGTGGTGACATAAGCTGCTATCCCGAACTTGAGGCCCTGACAGAAATGTTATCTCAATTGAACTCCCCAATACATCTCGGTTATACCAGCGGCAAAGGATTCACACAAGGTGATGAAGCAGAATTTTATCTTGAATGTGGCGTTAAAGAAGTATCCTTTACAGTATTCGCAACTGATCCACAGCTTCGAAGGCAGTATATGGGCGATACCTCTCCGGAGGCCTCTCTTTATAATCTTGAGACCTTCTGCGGAGGTTGTGATGTCTATGCCGCCGCTGTCCTGATACCAGGGGTAAACGATGGTGAAGTTCTACGAAAGACCTGCGATGACCTGGAAGCTATCGGTGCAAGAGGCTTATTATTGATGAGGTTTGCCAATACCTTTGAGCAGGGACTGATACTCAGGAATGCACCTATCATTCCTAATATAGAAACACATCCGATAGAAGAATTCGCTGCAATTGTGGAAGAAATAGATCGTGAATATCCATTTAGAGTATCAGGAACACCTTTATTTGACCCGGTCACTGGCGCACCATTTTCCATATTAAATAATACAAAAGCTCTATCACAACTCCCCAGACCTGTAATGGAAGCTACCATACTAACAGGCCGTATAGCAGCACCACTGCTGCAGGGCATATTTTCAAAGCTGGATGCAAAGGTGAATGTAATTGGTGTAGAAAAGGACATCGGATGCCTGATCACTATTGAAGATATTAAAAAAATTGACTTATCACAAGTAAAAGATACGGTCTTTTTTCCAGGCCGTGCTTTCGTTCACGATGCAGAGATAAAAGATATTCTATGCCGCGATGGAATTAACAGGATTGTACGTAGAGGTCCTGATAAACTTACAGTAGATGGTGAGATTAGCATATCCATGTCAAAAGATGAGATCATTCAGCGTGAGATAGAATCATTAGGTGAACTGATAGACCAGATAAATGCCCTGGGTATGCCACCTAAAGAAGAATAAAATCCTTGTTAACGCTCAGATTTTATTCTAGTATATCAAGTATAATATGATATATCGAAAATGCTCACTCCGTTCACATTTTCTTATCTTCGGCTCTTTTAAGAGCCTCATGCGAAGATTCTACGAATCTTCTAATCTTCAGCTTCTTCGAAGCTTCAGTCAAGAAAATCCGACCGAAGGGAAGATTTTGTTCTTAAGGTAATTCGCAAATATCACACTCATTATCAGATAACTCCTTATCCAGGGTCCTGGTCCCAGTGGCAAGGACAGAAGCATTTGATAGAGTACCGGCTATTAGAATAGCATCAAATATTTCATCATGTGATATGCCCATCCTTTTTGCTATTCGAATATGCATATCAAGACAGTGGGTACATCGAAGTGCTGCCGCCACACCAATAGAAACAAGTTCTATAGTTTTATGGTCCAGACGGTTGAATTCACGCATAATGGAATTATCATATATTATCTTGGATACTAAAAGTTCAGGTTTGTCCTCCATGAACCTCAGTATATATGGGACTTCACCATATATGTCCTCTATCTCTTTGAGTAAATCCTCAGCAGCCTTATCAGGTTCTTCTTTTAATAATCTCTCAATATCTTCAAATTTCAGAATTGCCACCCTCTTTTTCTAAATATAATATATATAATCCTCCTGGCAATTATTGAACGGTATTATTATAAGTACATAAAGATTTGGATTTTAAAACCAGGTATAATTCACAACATAATCTTCCTTTGGAATGGAGGATTAGAAAATGTGAATGAATCTGACATTTTCCGGTGTGAATAATTTCATTACAAATAATATTTTTCTATTCTTTTATGAGTATTGCATTCACTACTCCATCCTGACCCGGACGGCTAGTGATCCTGGCATCGCCAATATTTGTTTTTATAATAGAACCTTTAGTCAGGATATTCCTTCTAATATAATGCTGGTTGGCTGTATTACCTATCACATTCTCAATAGATATTTGACTGGTTTTATTGTTTGAAGGGTCTGTGACATTTGCAATATTACATCTAAGTAGACGGACCTTTATATTACCGCCCTTGGTCTTAATGATCCTTCGTCTGGTCTCATCCAAATGAGAATCAGCTGCTTCGCGACCATGTTCAAATTTTCTCTTGCCCCGGGCAACAATTAGCCGGCCGCCTGTATATTTTCGTCTTGACTTGCCTTGATACTGCATTTTCGTATTCCTCAGTAAATATTAATGAACCTCTAATACCTTTGACAAAGATAAATATATCGCAACTTAGAAATATTTATTATCTATTATATCCTTAGAAGTTAACTCAGATTCACTTAAGGGTGCATGGCCAAGCCTGGACATGGCAGCAGCCTCCTAAGCTGAAGATCGGGGGTTCAAATCCCCCTGCGCCCGTACTAGAACAAAATCCTCCCGTCGGTCGGATTTTCTTGACCGACATTCCAGAGGAATGGAGGATTAGAAGATTCGTAGAATCTTCGCTTGAAGCTTCGAAGAAGCTGAAGATTAGAAAATGTGAACGGAGTGAACATTTTCGATACATCAAGTTATACTTGATATACTACAAGTAACTGCTAACTCAATTCGCAGTTACTTGTGCATATCATTGAATATGCAGGTTCTTTATAAAAATCACACTGTTTATATAGAATGAATAATAATGATATATCCGGATGCTTGTAAAACCCCGGAATAGTTATCAATTTGTCCACCATACATCTACTATCCCTCAATACGAACTTTCCTGCAAGCATCCTTTTCCTATCATTATAGCAAATTATTAATGGAAAGTATAATCATTCTTAACAATGAAAAATAAAATAGCAGTAGTATTCGACAGTGCTGGCACACTGCTTCATATGTCCAGGGTGGTAAAACATATCCCCACCCGGAAATATATTACTAATATTCCTACTACGAATATAGTAGCACAAGGAACCCACTATGGATTGGTTATACTTCACACGGAACCTGACAAGATTATAATTTGTCAATCTGATAAACGGATCAATGATTTCTTAGATGATAATAATATTAAGATCGCACTAAGCTGTTCAACAGGTCCGATCACACTGGATGAAGTAAAAGAATCAATTGAAAACGATTACATCACAATTATGCAGGACATCCATGATGTAATAAACAGGATCAAGAATAAATGTCCTGATATATTCTATTTAGGTATAGGTATCATAGTAGATATCAAAGACAGATCGATTGTATATACCGTATGCACCGGAGGCAGACCTTTTAACAACACGTCCATTGCACTGTATACCCTTCACGATCAGGGTATTGATACATATATTGCCTCAGGTGACAGCATGCGCAATCTGGGTATTCTGGCAGATCTGGTTGATATACCTGTTGACAGAGTCTATGATGTAGCTACACCGAAGAGAAAAGAGTGGGTAGTCAGACACCTGCAAATAAAATATGACAAAGTGATCATGGTCGGAGATGGCATCAATGATATACTGGCCCTGCGGGCTTCAGACAAGGCTGTATTGTCCATCCAGCAGACAGGTACCTGCTCCAAACAGCTCTATTCTAATGCTGATATTATCATCACTGATATCCTGCAGATAGTAGAAATAGCAAGGAACTGTTCATGCTGATAACAGAGCTATACAAATACGTCTTAATTAAAACAACTATATAATGCCCAGGGCATCTCCGATACGTCCCATCTCATGCCCCGTAGTTTCGCCGCCAGCAATAAATCCTTTTGAATTGGCAAGTATTCCGGAGCCTATTAACGGAATACCCGTATTAACAGTTCCCACATCAACAGGAAGACCGAATATCTTTTCCAATTGTTCAAGTTCATACTGATTTATCCCGGGATGGACCAGTATACCTTTATTAGTAGCACATGCAGTCATCCCGACTGTCTTTAGTCCTGCAATAGTACCCCGATACACATCCACACCTAAAAAATCGTGCAGCTTATCCACTGCACTATCTGATAAATTAGGATTTACCAGTGCTGCAGTATCATTTACTAAAATATTATTACCAGCAGCATTGAGTATACCACCAAGTCGCCGAACCGGAATATATCTTCTTATCTCATCCAGTTCAGCATCATTAACCCTCTCTGAAATTAAAAAACCTGTACTATTTCCGCAGCATAACGATCCTATAATACTGCTTCCGTCTACTGAGGCAGGTATAACAATATTATGCAGGGTATCTTCGATCAGGCTAATTAAATCATGGTCAGCTTCCCTGGGCACAAGTGTGAAATCTTCCGTGCACCTGATAAATACACCAATGACCGAAATACTCTTAAAGTTGGCCTTGTTGTGCATTTACTCAGCTGCCAGTTCGGCTTCTAAGATACCGTCCTCAAACTTCATTGCCTTTATTCTGATCTTTGACGGGGGTTTACTTGAACCGCGCTCCCATATCCTTTCACTGATATGATGATCCATTCTGATCATGGTGCGATCTGTCTTTGTGTGACGTTCAAGATATTTAAATACAACACTCACTGCTTTTTTACTACGTTGCCACCGCGGCACATATTTTACTTCTCGAAGAGGTATGGTATAAATCTGCTCTTCATCAATATTTATCATATAATTCTCTCCGTTTATCCTGTATTTATACTGTTGCGTCTCCAGTGCCGCCTTTTAGGATGAGTAACAACAGCTCTATTGGTTTTAATTATCGCCCATGAAGGCACTCTATGATTTTGATTGTGGGCTTTAGCCAGCCGTTTCTTTTTACCTTTTGTCTTTTGGCTCATATTATTACACCTATTATCGTTAATCCTATGAATATCTTCTACTTATAACATGAGATTGAATATGCTTTGGAAATAAACTTTTCACAATACTATCACCTTTATTATATTGTTTTCGTATGAATGATCTAAGTTCTACTTCATAATCCGCCTTTTCAATCTTATCACTTTCTCCTTCAACTATCTTTAAGTGTTCTTTGACCAGTATATTGACGAAGGAACGTCCATAACCCATCAAAGGCTGTATATATGATATATTATATGTATCTTCCAGACTTCTTATCTGTTCTTTTGTTAACATGGGAACTCTATCATCCCGTCTTATTCCGTCTGCAACCACAACAGTATCAGGTTGGGAACATATAACCTTAAGGCTGGTATGGTGGAGGAAGTTAATAGCACGTTTGGGATAACCATCCTCTATAAGCATTTTAGCCGCTTCCTCTATCAGATTAGGTTCAAGCCTCACGACCTTAAAAGGAAATCCCAGCTTATTTGCAGTCTCTTTTGCAAATTTATAGGTAGGTAGAATTCCAAAATTAATTGTAACCAGTTCTATGTTAAAGAACGGTTCCATTAATAATGCTGCAAGTGAACTGTCCTTACCGCTACTGAACAGTACACTGGCTTTCATTTACGCGTTATACTTGTCTGGCGTTTTTTTGGCTGGATCTGTATTAAAAGATTTCTCAATTTCTCATCATCCAGTTTACCCTGTAACCGACCCGATTGTGCCAACGTTACAAGCTGGTCACTTACACTTGCTACCAGTTCAGGTTTTGTCATTTTTAAAGTATTCAAACGTTCTCTGGCTTCAGGGGTCAGGATAGCACGTAAGATGGCCTGTTTCTTAGCTTCCATCTCCGCCATTGCCTGCTCTTGCTGGGCAGCAACCTGTGGGTCAGGCATCTGCTGTTGCTGCTGCTGCCTTAAAAGTTCCATTTTTCGGCGTCTTATCGCCTCAAGTTCATCTTCAGCCATAGTCTCTCCTTTGACTATATTTTTGATCAATCTATTATCGAGTGTTAATATTTTTCAAGACCAGGATACTGCTTCAATAACTCAGGTTTCACTTCATATGCCATATTATCCAGAAATGACTGACCTGCAGGAGAGATGATACGTCCTTTCTTTGATGACTTTATAAGACCTGCCTGTTCAAGCTGATGCAGTGCTGTTCTTATTATAGAACCGCTGCCTTTGGCATGAACCGGAGGTGCTACACCTCTGCGATATTTCCCGCCGAAAATGTTCTTGAGCCTTGAAACGCCCACTGGTCCGTCAATATAGATCCTGCGTATAATAGATGCACATCTGGTGTACCACCAGTCATGATTAACAGGTGATAGTTCTTTATGAACACCGGTCTTAACGTGTGGTGCCCATTGTGGGGGTTTGATCATTTTTTCTGTCTTTAGTTTTTGTGCAGCATGATTGATCAATTCATTTGCAGGTATGTCGTACACAGTTGTCATTATTATTCTCCATTTTAATGCAGTTGATTATAGTAAGTATTATATTTTAAATTATTTCAATGGGCATCGTATTATGTGGATATGGTTGATTAATCTATCGGCTTGAAAATGTTCACTTCGTTCACATTTTCTAATCCTCCATTCCTCTGGAATGTCGGTGAACAAAATCCGACCGAAGGGAGGATTTTGTTCTCGAGACATGAATTATTCGGGCATGCAATATCAGTGTATTTTGATTTTGGTCCATGTGTTCCTATATTATTCACTGATGATTATATTATACAAATACTTAAAACATCAGTAAATAAACGGGTGAATATCGAAGTATAACCGAACTATCAAATTAGAAACGCAAGATTTAATTTATAATTTGATGGTGGCTACATAAAAAGAAAAACGTAGCAAAAAGTATATATAAAGTATATGTTATAAGAATGTTTACAAGGTGTTCAACCGAATTAACACAAGAGCAGTTGAACACCATATACCCTGAGGCAAGATTATTATTAGCTTTGATTATATTTAAAAATTGCCTTGTCTTGCATCAGGGGGAAATAGAATACATGAGTAAAACAACATGAAAGGAATAATGAAACCGAAAGGATATGAAATAGTAGCCACAATGCTGCTGCTGCTCATAAGCGTGATGTTTGTGCCGGCGGTAAGTGCGATACCAGCAGACATAAAATCGGATGAAAGTGATGCCGACAAAGTAAAATATGTGAATGATATCGTGATAAAAGGTGAGGTTGTTAAAGAAGATATAGACGAAAAGTATCTTAATAAGAAAGATGGAAACAAAATAATAGAAAACAGTGAGTATACTTCAAAGCATGAAATTATATTAAGCGAATCAAAATTCGGAATAATGGGTTTAAGTGAACCAAATCCATCAACAGAAGGCATAACTTTGATAGGGTCTGACTCATCAGATAAAAGTAATAATTGGGGCAGTTTGCTACATTCATACCGAATATACACTGTGGATAATGAAGAAGATCCGGATTATGATTATTATGTAGTCTGGGTTCAAGCTACTGGTAGAGGATCTATTATAAACCGTTTGAACACGCTTTGGGCTGGGATAAAAAATATTAAGGATGGAGAAATTGTTGATTGGTCACCTACGGGAACCATAAATATTGATAGTGATGAAGAAACAACAATTTCCCTTGGATTAAATGTAGGGGCAGCTTCTGCTTCAATATCTCAAACATTCAATGATCCATCTGGTAGGATTTTTCCGAGCATATTTACTACAACACATTTTAGACCATTGTATTCTACTGATGAACCCACGTACGATCCTGCATTCAGTACAGGTGGGACATTGATCAAATCCCCGGCTGGAAAAGAACCAACTTTTACCTGGTATGCAGGTCTTGTTTGAGCAATAATCGATATAATGATTGGTAGCTTTTGCTGCCTTTTTTTTTACCAATCGAAAAAAAAGGAGGACTAAATTGATTCAAAATATTGAATATATGATTTCACCGCTGTTTCCGATTTTCTCACTGTTAGTATTTCTTCTAGAATTGGGGATTTTTTATAAATTATATCAAATTTTATACGATAAATTCTTTGGTAAAAAATCTGGTGATGATCAATTAAAAATAGAGATTAACATTTTCAGATGTATTTATTTGACTATTGCATTATATCTATTTAATGTCACAGGTTTTAGCATTTCCAAGGTATTAATTGATACTGGCATTTTGTGGGTCGTAGGAATAATTATCATGCTATTTCTCCTCTATAGGATAACAATTGCATTAGAAAAACGATAAATATTGCAGTCGATATTCGGGTTGTGTTCTCTAATCACTGAACAGACACTCTGAACGTTAATAATTCTCTCAATGTCCAAATATGGTCTGTAAGTTTCTGAGCCATAGATGGTGTCCTCTGCAACCATCTTTTGTTCCCACAATTGACCTCTAATCTTCGGCTCTTTTAAGAGCCTCAGGCGAAGATTCTACGAATCTTCTAATCCTCCATTCCTCTGGAATGTCGGTCAAGAAAATCCGAGCGTTAGCGGGGATTTTGTTCTTACCTTCTTTTATCTTTATCAAAATATATCATTTGTGATGGGAAAGCGATCTCTACCTCAAGTTCTTCAAGTAATTGCATGATCTTCAAATTAAACTCTTCCCTTACTGATAAAAATTCATCCCATACTGTGGTCTTAGTAAAACAGTAGATGAAAATATTCAAGGAAAAATCCCCGAACTCAGTGAAGTGGACCATAGAGAATGTATGATCAAACCTATAATCCTCTTTAATTATTTGTTTTATACCCTCCACTACTTTTGTCATCTGCTCCGGAGATGTTCCATATGTTACTCCTAGATTGAATTTGATCCTGCGTTTTTTCATAGCTGAATAATTGATTACATCATTTTTAATGAACTGGCTGTTAGGCACTGTCACCTGGGCCTGGTCAAACCTTCGTATACGTGTAGACCTGAAACCTACCTCTTCTACAGTACCCTCAGCATCTCCTATTCTGACCCAGTCACCCATATGAAAAGGTTTGTCTGTAAAAATAGTAAATGAGCCGAACAAGTTGCTTACTGTGTCCTGTGCAGCAAGTGCGAATGCCAGACCACCAATACCCAGACCTGCCAGTAAAGACGTAATAGAATAATTAAAAGCCTCAAGAATAAATAATACAACAAGTATAATAACAAAAATACGAAGGCTCTTTATCAGTAAAGGAGCAAGCTGGTCATCAAGCATATTATCTGAATCTTTTGCCATTCTAGTGACATAGAACCCAATTACATCAATGAGCTTGAAAAACAGATATGACATAATAAAGGAAAAACCCAGGATATAGCCCTTATCCATAATATCGGGTATATCGATCCCACCTACCATATCAGGCAGATGCAGGGAAAAAATCGCAAAATAAAAACCATGCAGCAGTATAAAATAACCCACAGGATTTCTCACTGCATAAACAATTTGATCGTCCACTTCAGTCCGTGTTTTTTTTGCAAGTGCCGTGATCTTTGTATCTAAAATATATAAAAAAAAGAACCTGACAACAAATGAAAGAAAAATTAATATAAAGGACATTAAGAGGTCTTCAGCAGAAATATGTATCATTTCAAAATTCAGGGTTTCAAAAATTTGTATCATTTAAATCATTTCGGTTTAAGTGCTATCATTATTTAAGATTTACCGTATTTAGTTCCAGAACTTATTTATACTTACTCATCAGTAAGTTACTGTATGGTAAGTTTTTTTAACCGCAAGCATGAACTCACTATACTTGGTGATATATACCACTCAAAAACCTCTTCACTCGTCATGCTCTACGGTCGCCGTCGAATAGGTAAAACAGAACTTACTAAGGAATTTATAAAAAATAAAAAAAGTATATATCTTTTTGTTGAAATTAAATCTGAAAAATTGCTTTTAAAAGATATAGAAGAATCCTTTGAAAAAATTATGGATTTTAAACCCAGAATAGATAGTTGGGATGATTTTTTTAACCTGATCTTCAATATCAGGGAAAAAACAATTATCGTATTTGATGAGTTCCAGAATTTTAAGAAAATTGACCCGCATTTCTTCTCTAAATTCCAGAAATACTGGGATGCCCACCACAGGGAATCACAGCATATGTTCATTGTTATCGGTTCATATGTGGGCATGATGAAAAGAATATTCCAGGGAGATAAAGAACCACTTTTTGGCAGAGCTACACTACTTCTTAATCTCAAACCATTTAGTTTTTCAGATAGTTATCAATTTCTATCCGGATTCTTGAAATTGGACATCATTGAAGCAATGAAATTCTATTTTATATTAGGTGGTGTGCCAAAATATTTACTCCTGGCCGCAGAATTCGGAAAGCCGGATGCGATTGAAACTTTTAAAAGGCTCTTTATCGATACCAGAATACTTATGGAAGAAGGTACAAATATTCTTCGGCTTGAATTCGGTACGGATCATAAAAATTATTTTTCAATTATTGAAGCTATTTCAGTAGGCAAAGCAACACCAAAGGATATTTCAGATTATATAGGTATACCGTCTACTACTGTTTCAAAATACCTGCATGAACTACTCTATAATTATGAGGTTATAGTAAAACAAGAACCGATAATTAAAATAAGAGCAAGAAGTGCAAGATATTTTATATATGATAATTTTTTCAATTTCTGGTTCAGGTTTATTTATAAAAATTATGGTACTTTTGAAATAGACCCTGAAATGGGGTTGGAACTTGTTAAAAAAGATATAAATACCTATTTCGGGATGGAATTTGAGAAGGTAGCAAAAGAATTCCTGATCACAATGAGCCTGCGAAACCAACTCCCCTTAAGATTTTCAAATATAGGACGATGGTGGGATAAGGATATTGAGATCGATCTGATTGGTTTTAATAAGACCACTAAAGATATACTCTATTGTGAAGTTAAGTGGAAACATCTGAGTAGGAATGAGGCAGAACATATATTAGCAAAATTAAAGGAAAAAACAACTAAGATCAAAGGTAGATGGAACGAACATTACTGCCTTATTGCAAAGAAAATAGATGATAAACAAGATATAGATCATTTGACATTTGATAATGAAGATATACAAGAACAGATGGTATTTTTATGACAGGAGCAATAGTATTATTATCAGGAGGTCTGGATTCGACAGTGGCATTTAAAAAAGCCTTTGATACGTTTGATACGGTCGTTTGCCTTACCTTCAATTATCATCAGCATTCTGCATCCCGGGAGATCACCAGCGCTGCCGCGATCTGTAAGAAATTCAACTGTGAACACCATGTTATCCACCTGCCCTGGTATAAAGATTTCAGCGGTTCACTCACCACAGATAAAGAACTGCCTGCACCCTCCCAAAATGATCTTGATGATCTGGAACGATCTGAGCAAACAGCACACAATGTATGGGTTCCGGCCCGCAATATGGTATTTCTCTCTATTGCTGCTGCCTTTGCCGAAGAGAAGGGATTTGAACATATCGTAGCAGGATTCAACTGCGAAGAAGCCACTACATTTCCTGATAATACACCCGAATTTATTGAACTTATCAACAGGACAATGGAATATGCTACACTGAACCATCCTGTAATATTTGCACCGGTAAGGGATCTGGATAAAGAAGAGATCGTCAGGCTTGGAATAAAGATCAAAGCGCCTATGGAATATTCATGGTCATGCTATACTGCAGGTCCCATTCCCTGTGGCATATGTGAATCATGCGCAAGACGAAAGCGTGCTTTTGAAAGAGCAGGTATACCAGATCCGTTATTAGCATCACAGGGAAAATCTTAATGACTACACCGGCTGTAATAGGAATAAAATGAGTCTGGATGAAGATATTAAAGCTATAGAGGATGAGATACGAAAAACTCCGTATAATAAGGCCACCTCACACCATATTGGCAAACTGAAGGCTAAACTGGCACGCCTTAAGGATGAAATACAAAAACGTGTTTCCTCTAAGGGCGGGGGTGATGGGTATAATGTTAAAAAATCAGGAGATGCTACTGTTGTACTCGTGGGCTATCCGTCAGTAGGCAAGTCTACTATACTGAACAAAATAACAGATGCCAATTCAAAGATAGGAGCATATGAGTTCACCACTCTTAGCGTTGTACCTGGAACAATGCTACACAACAATGCAATTATACAGATACTGGATGTTCCCGGTTTGGTGCGTGGGGCATCTTCCGGGCGTGGGAGGGGCAAAGAAGTCATATCTGTTGTAAGGAATGCTGATCTGGTACTGTTTGTGATCGATGTATTTCAAACAGAGCATTTAACAGTACTTGAACATGAACTATATGATGCAGGTATCCGGATCAATACCAGAAGACCTGATATTACAGTAATTAAGAAATTCAGGGGCGGGGTTAATATCAGTTCCACAATTAATCGCGAATTTGATAGAGGTCTCTTACGGTCCATACTAAAAGAGTATAAGATCCATAATGCAGACATTCTCATTCGTGAGGAGATAACTATTGATAAGTTCATTGATGCCATACTGGATAACCGGAAATATCTGCAGGGTGTTACAGTGATCAATAAGATAGATCTTGCAGATGAAAAAACAAAATCCGTTGTGCATTCACAATTCCCGGATGCTTTGCTGATCTCTGCCGAAATTGATGAGAACCTGGATATTCTTAAAGATATGATATTTGATTGTCTTAATTTTATCCGCATATTTATGAAACCACAGGGCGAACCCCCTGATCTCGAAGAGCCCATGATAGTGCAAAGTGATGTGGTCGTGGGTGATATCTGTGACAAACTCCACAGGGATTTTAGAACAAGGTTCAGGTATGCCCAGGTATGGGGTAGGTCAGCCAAACATGAAGGTCAACGGGTCGGGATTGAGCATAGATTAGCTGATGGAGATATACTGACGATAGTAATTCGAAAATAGCTGGAGTGCACCCCAAATAACGGACAAGTAGTTAAGCAACTTTTATTTTTTGTTTCTTTGAGACCGTTACATTACATGTTGGTACTATTAAAATAACCGCAGATGAACACAGATAAACACGGATACGCTGCCTGAAAATCTGTGTTCATCTGTGTTTATCTGTGGTTTCATAAGATTCACCAACACGAATTGTAACGGTCTCGTTTCTTTCGCCATTCAGACCCTCCGAATAGAGGGTATATCTATGTAAATATATTTAAATCTTTGCAAATAGCTCTTAATCAGTCATAGATGTACTCAGTTTTTTTAAAAGCCATAAACAAGGAGACTAATAGATTCTTTAACCAATCCCATATGGGCTATAATTAATCTGCTCCAGAAAGGGGCTTTCTTTTTTTTATAAAATAATAAATAGCTAAAACAGGAAAACCAAAAATAATTAGACAGGCTATAAAAAGAGGTAAAAGACGAACCCAACTAGCAAATGGTATAATTTCTGTGAAACTAATATATTTAGGTGAAAATCCACTAGTTGATCGTTGAATAGTTATATTAGATTCTATAACAGGTATATTGAATAATGAATAGGAAATAATTCTAACTTCCCATCCGGAATCACATTTGGTAATATTTTCCACACTTGTTCTCATGAAAAGACCACCATAATCAAAATTTACTTCTCTTACTGCAATCTCTGCAATTTTTTTCTCATCTCCAACATATCCAGAATAATCATCAGGAATGATAACAGGAGATATCATCCACAAAAATAAAAAAATTATAATGAGTCTCTTTACTTTTTTACTTATTATATTTCCCGAGGATTGATTCGCCATAATTATCATAATGATCAAGCATCAATTTTTTTATATATAAATAAATAAGCGGAGATGTTATCTCCGCAATTTAGAGTACACATGGTATAGGTAGTCCATTGTCATACGAATCTTACTATTTGGATTTTCCTGATAAATATCTTTAGGACCAACATCAGCTAAGAAGACCTGAGGATCTTTTTGTACTTCCATAAGGTCTTTTGCCGGAACCTGTGTTCTCACTGAAACTATCTTGTCAACCAGCTTGAATTCACTTCCCTTAGTCTTTTGTATTATTTTTTCCGCTGCTATGATTTCTTCATATGGTATTTCGCTTGAATAAACTCATTATATTGCCAAGTATCGACAGTACCAGAGGTATCAAAGATAAATTGACCCCTTTTTCTAAAGAAGAATCATCAAATCTTCCTATCTCATCTGTCGTTTCAATGGTAATGAATTCATAACCAATTAGGTTTACATCCCTGAAAAAAAATTATCATGAGTGGTTGTTAATTCCAGATTACCGTTTAGACCTGATAAAAAAACTTGATAAAGTAGTATTGATAAGACAATCAGAAATAGATTAAAAATTAGTAGTTTATTTCCCCGAAACTTGATTAAGAGTGCAACATACACCAATGAAATTAACATCATTATAACAGGCGGAGATGTGAAACTGGTATGATGATTACCATTCTCGTTGATAATTTCATAACCCATAAACCCGATTTTTGCAGATCTAAGACCATCACTTCCTTGAACTACAGCTAAGTTGGTGCTTAAAATAAATAAATGCACACTCATATATACCAATAACAAAACTAATAAAATTATACTTAAGTATGCTATTTTCTTATTAATCATATTACTTCAACTTCCCAAGTAAAAAAATGTATATCCCGGATTTACATACCGGGGCATAACTTGACTGTTCCAGATCAAGGAGTAGGAACTAATTCATCATTTTCTATTTTTCTTAACACACCGGCATTTAGAGCATCCATGACTTTAACTGAAAGTTCATAATCCCAGTCATCTGGATGATTTGAAGCTATCAACCGTCCTTCATTATTGTTCCAAAGATCCATCTCTGATGATATTTCATCAGAACCTTCTTCGTGAGCGGTTGCCCATCTATCTGCCCACGAAGTTTCTATAATAGGTATATTAAATAATGAATAGGAAATAATTCTAACTTCCCATCCGGAATCACATTTGGTAATGTTTTTCACATCTAATATCATGAAAAGACCATCATATCTTACTATTTGGATTTTTTTGGTAAATATCTTTAGGTCCAACATCAGCTAAGAAGACTTGTGGATTTTTTTGTACTTCCATAATGTCTTTTGCTGGAACCTGTGTTCTTACTGAAACTATTTTATCAACCAGCTTGAATTCACTTCCCTTAGTCTTTTGTACTATTTTTTCCGCTGCTGTGATTTCTTCATATGGTATTTCGCTTGAATAAACTCATTATATTGCCAAGTATCGAAAGTACCAGAGGTATCAAAGATAAATTGACCCCTTTTTCTGAAGAATAATCAACAACTCTTCCTATCTCATCTCTTGTTTCAACGGATTTGAATTCATAACCAATTAGGTTTACATTCCAGAAAGAAAAGTTATCATTAGTGGTTGTTAATTCCAGATTACCGTCTAAACCTGATAAAAAAACTTGATAAAGTAGTATTGATAAGACAATCAGAGATAGATTAAAAATTAGTAGTTTATTTCCCCGAAACTTGATTAAGAGTACAACATACACCAATGAAATTAACATCATTATAACAGCCGGAGATTTGGTACTGGTAATATGATTACCATTCTCCTTGATAATTTCATAACCCATAAACCCGATTTTTGCAGATCTAAGACCATCACTTTCTTGAACTACAACTAAGTTGGTGCTTAAAATAAATAAATGCACACTCATATATACCAATAACAAAACTAATAAAATTATACTTAAGTATGCTATTTTCTTATTAATCATATTACTTCAACTTCCCAAGTAAAAAAATGTATATCCCGGATTTACATACCGGGGCATAACTTGACTGTTCCAGATCAAGGAGTAGGAACTAATTCATCATTTTCTATTTTTCTTAACACACCGGCATTTAGAGCATTCATGACTTTACCTGAAAGTTCATAATCCGAGTCATCTGGATGATTTGAAGCTATTAACCGTCCTTCATTATTGTTCCAAAGATCCATCTCTGCTGATAATCCATTAGAACCTTCTTCGTGAGCGGTTGCCCATCTATCTGCCCACGAATAATCAATATATTTGACCATTAAAGCATTCCAATAAGCATGTCTGAAAGCATCGATATGGTTATCGACGCCACCCTCACCAAAAACACGTCTCATTTCTACTAATGCTAACCCACCACAGAAAAGGGCTTTAGTGCCCTTCCATGGATCTTCTTCGAATAGTTTTTCTTCTTCAGGAGTCAGATCCACAGATTCACCGCTTTGAGTTAATATCCCTATATTACTTTCAGATTTGGCATATGATTTTCGAATTTGTTTCAAAGTATATTGATTTACTTGTTCTTCTGTGGCTTTTGGGTGCTTTGATATGTATGTGTTTACCGATTGATAGACTTCTTCGATATCAACGTAAGTTAGCATATCGGATATAAGCATGTTTTCAGTATTTTGGTTTGTGGCACCTGCCACTGGCACAAACACCATGCTTACCAGCATCATTATCGCAAGCATTGCACTTATTCCAAATTTTATATTATTTTTCATTCTTTTCATGTTGTTTTCCTCTTTCAGTTTATATTTCATTCCTCTCCAGAGGCATAACCAAAACCTTAAGTAAGAATAAGGCTAATTTGATACGCCTTCGGGCTGTTTGAGGTTCAGCTAAAGACTAGTTAAATCATGCTGAACCTCTGATAACTTCATTATTCTTTTTACATTTAAGTTTTCCAAGATAACAGTCCTCGGGACAAAATTCATTTGAACCCGTAGACCACAATCACTTTTGCTAAGACTATCACGTCTTCGGGATGGATTTGCGGTCCTTCACCAATAGCCATCGGATTAGGGACTGACATCTCCATCATCAATCATATGCTTATCCATCTTGTTTGGGTGTTAATTTTTCTCACTCCTTTATTATTTGTTGAACTGCAAATTTAAACAGTTTCGTTTTTCCATGTGATATTAAGTCTATTAAGTCTTACTTTAACTACGAACTGATTCGCAGTTATCAAAGAACATAATCCGAGCGTTAGCGAGGATTTTGTTCTACCTAAAGAAACTCTCCCATACGCTCCAGTGCAATTTTAAGCTCATCCAGCCCGGAAGCATATGAGCATCTTAAAAAACCCTCTCCGGAACTCCCGAATACATCCCCGGGTACTACCGCAACCTTTTGCTGTGTTAATAATTCCTCTGCAAATTGATCAGAGGTCATTCCCGTTGATGTTATTGATGGAAAAGCATAGAATGCGCCTTTAGGTTCAAAACAATCCAGGCCCAGATCATTCAGGCCCTTTACAAATAATCTCCTGCGGCGGTTGTATTCCCTAACCATGGCATTCACATCAGGTCCCCCGTTATTCAATGCTTCTATTGCTCCTATTTGAGAGGTTATAGGTGCACATAGCATAGTATATTGGTGTATTAAAAGCATGGCATTAATGATCTCGGATGGCCCCATAGCATATCCGATTCGCATTCCGGTCATAGCATGAGACTTTGACAGTCCGTTAAGCAGAATAGTATGCTCGTCCATACCATTTAACGAAGAGAAACAGGTATGCTTACTATCGTAGGTAAGTTTGTCATAGACCTCATCGGATATAACCAGCAGATCATTTTCAATAACCACATCTGCCACATCTTCTAAATCCTGTTTCCTCATTACAGCTCCGGTTGGATTATTAGGATAACTCAAAATAATAGCTTTTGTTTTTTCTGTAACTTTTTCTTCTATCTGCTCTTTTGTTACTCGAAACTCATTTTCCCGTGTTGTTGTTGCTATAACAGGTTTGCCTCCTGGAATAATGATGCAGGGTTTATATGATACATAACTGGGTTCATGGATGATCACCTCATCCCCTGGATCTATCACAGCCCGCAGGGCAAGATCAGCAGCTTCACTGACACCAGTAGTAACCAGGATCTGGTCATGAGGATCATAATCCACACCGTAATCAGTATGAAATGAGTCTGATATGGCTTCCCTGAGTTCGATAAGACCTGAATTGGAGGTATAAGTTGTGTGACCTTTTTCTAAAGAGTAGATACATGCTTCCCTGATATGCCATGGTGTAACAAAGTCCGGTTCTCCAACACCAAGAGATATCACATCTTCCATCCCGATGACCATATCAAAGAATTTTCTGATGCCTGATGGTGGGGTTTGTTTTACTCTATTTGAAATATATGTTTTTATTTCCTTCATGGATGATCCACATCAGATCAAGGCGATATTACCAGCCTTTTTGGTTTTTCCATATCAAAAAGGGCAACACCATCCTCTTTATATGTTTTAAGTACAAAATGTGTCATAGTATTGTGTACTTGATCAAGTGTAGCGATCTTCTCAGCGACAAAAAAAGCTACATCCTTCATTGAGTGTCCGCGTACTGTCAATGAGAGATCATGATCTCCTGATATAAGCCTGATGGACCTGACCTCATTGAAACTGGCAATACGTTTTGCTATGTTATCATAACCTGCCCTGTCATCCAGATTGATCTTAAGTTCGATAATGGCATAAATATATTCCTCACCGACCTTATCCCAGTCTATGACTGCTTTATATTTCCGGATAATACCGCTCTCTTCAAGTTCTTTGATGCATGAGTATACCTCTTCCTCTGAACATCCGCTCAGCAAGGCTATTTCTTGCATGTCTTTCTTAGGATCATTCTCTACTATCTCAAGTATGTCACGTATGTCACGTATTTCATTCATAACTGTGCCTCATATTATGAGGATAACCTCTCAAGTGTATCACACAGTTTATTAGCAGTGTCCTCAAGTGTTTTTATTCCTTCATTGTCCGAGTCCACATCCTTTTGTGCAATACCACCGAAATGGTTTCCATCACCAACTACGATCATTCCCTGGATATGCATCCATGCATGGATCGACCATATAGTATATTCCTGACCGCCGTTGCGTGATCCTCCTACGGCTGCAGCCGCACCGACCTTGTCCTTTAGTAAAAATCCATGCCTTCGCAATGGCAGGGTCCTATCGAACAGGGTCTTTAACTGGCCTGAAAGGGTCCCAAAAAATACGGGAGATGATACAATGATCCCGTCGGCTGATTCCAGGATATCATTTATCCTGTTCATGTCATCATCAAATGGACAGTATTTTTCCTCCCGGCAGGCACCACAGTCTGTACAGGGAGAAATGCTGGTACCAGCCAGTGATATCTTCTCAACTGTAAAGCCCCTTTCTTCAGCGATATCAAGAGATCGGTCAATCAACCTGCTGTTGTTCCCACCACTGTTGGGACTGCCTGAAATTCCCACTATTTTCATATGTCATTTCACCTTTTCGCCCATATCAAGATCTCCTTCTACAACAATATAGAAGGCATCATTTCTTTCATCAAAATCCATGATCTTCTGGTTCATTACTCCACGGCTGTGAATGTATGAGGCATCAATACTCGTTTGTTTGAATAAGAATTCACTCTTATTGATCTTAACTACTGAGAATACGATCTCGTCTTCTGTTCCTATATGAAGTATATCACCAGGCTGCATGTCTTTTGTGATATTCGGTCTTTTATTTGTTTTCACGTCATATTCTATGCTCATTGTATCACATTTTTAATGTTGAATTGAATATTGTAATGCAGCCTTTTAATTTAAAAGTATTGCCATATCCCCTTAAAAAGTAGGATGATAAAATCCGTATGAATAAATGTTTATATTATCTGTCATAGAGAGCACTTAAGGACACTTTAGAGGAAATCCTCTGTGTTTCAGACACGGATTAACACTGATTTACACGGATTAAAATTCCTTAACCGATCACAAATGCATATGATTTAACTTTAAAGAGGTGCTAATTACTAAATCCTAACCATAATGAGATGACCAGTTGAAGATCACTGGTTTTCAAGATGTATCCTCTCACTTCAACATTTTCCAACCAGCAATGAATAGCCCTCTGGAGTTCAGTTGTGGTAACATTCTCCCCACCATCCGTATCCTGACCAGTCCACTCTAATATCCAATCTGTTCCACTTATCCACGTAGCATCGTAGACTGTTACATAATGCGGGGAATTATCAGGTGGTCCGGCTATTAATCGTTCATTTCCTGTTTCTCCTGTGAAACTTAACGCACTTGTACATCCGGAAGGATCAATGCATTCAACTGTTAAGGTAGCAAGTAGTAGACCATTGCCTGATATATCATTCAGATCAGTTCCACCAAGATAAATATAATTGCCAAAGTGTCCCCATCCATTATAGTTTGGGGTAATGCTCTGGCTAAATTCGACGTTGGTGATATTTATAGAATTACTGTCAAATTCAATCATTGTGGACCATGTATCTATGTTATCAGTTGAACTTAAATAAACATCAACAGTTCCAGTACCATATCCATCCATAGATATTATTCCCGGATCGAAATAAACTGTATTATCTGCTGCTACTCCTGATAGCATACTTAGTATTGCTAATATTCCAATTATTATTGAGATGTTTTTCATAATTATCTAACCTATAAATTTGATTAATATTATATTAAATTTACTAAATCCTCATATTAGCATGAACAGTTCAACGAATGACCTGTGGGATTGAATACATGCATAAGTAGAACCCACACATCATCCCAATCGATTACGCCTTCACCATCAACATTACCGGCACACTGGTCGATTGGATATCCTGAATTGGATATATTGTTTAAGAGCAGCCTTAGATCAAGAATATCAACAACTTCATTGTTATCAAGATCGCCGCATAACTGTTCCTGTCCCTCGTTCCAGCCGGCAAGGTTTGCCATCATCCACCAGACTGCTCTTCCCTTAAGTACACAATTTATGGTATTACCTTCACCTGTATCGCCACAATGAGCACAACTACCACATCCGTTATAATTTGATACTCCATTACCAGTTGTTAATTGTTCAAGTTCGGTACCTACATTATTATTACACCATTCAATTCCCCAGTTATCGGTACGCCCGAGATTATAATCCAGATCATCCCACATAGGCATATTATAATAATAAATACCATCCGGGTCGTAATTCTCTATATCTGCAAAATCAAATAAAATTCTTTCATTATCAAGACAGTGCTGTCTTATCTGTTCATTGGCTGTATGAATAAAACCTCCTTCACCCTGTCCTTGTGCATGCCCGGTCATAAACACAAATGCTACAGGATGTTGTGCAGCTCGTGGATGTGATCCACCTTCGCCATATTCAGCTACAAGTATTTCCATATTCTCAAGATAACGTGGAATATCATGACCATTGATACTGCACCATGACCACATGATAACATTAACATGGTAATTGGCTTCATTATTCAATAGATTCCTGGTTGCGGTTACCCATGGAGTTACGCCATTTCCATCAATTGTATCTCCCTGACTCAGGTCCGGACAACCTGGAATACCATAATCATCAAGATCCAGACCACTCGCTCCGTTATCAAACCACTCATACTTTGATCCGAATGCAGGGAAATTTTCAAGTGCATTCATTCCTGTTACTAACTGACTTCCATGAGATGTATGCTGATAAGCGATATGAAGATCACTTTTTGCCTGTGTGATCCACTCATCTGGTATTTTGGAAATATCTGTGTTAGTATGATCAATAATAATAGCTTGCGCATATACCGAATGCGGCAATGCAACTAATGATATCATTACAAATAATAATATTAATATCGTATTCATGTTTTATCTCCAATATATAGTGCAGCGTTTTAATAAAAACTTATAATATATATACTTATTTATAATCAATGGTTGTTGGAACTATGGCCTCAATCTAACTTCTGTGTCAATAAAATTAGACAGCCACATGCTAACATTCTCATCTGACACGTCATTAAACTCATCCTCAACAAGTGCAACAAATCCCCGAAGCATTTCGAGTATTTTCACATCGGATCTAATTAAGGGACATTTTTGAAATGTTCTTATCAATTGTCTTGCTTCCTGAAGTTCTTCATCTGTAATATTTTGTAAATCCCTAACAAAATCTTCCACATCACCAAAATAGTACTAAACTGCAATAATCGTATAGGTTATATACTACAAAAAATAATTTGAAAGAAAAATATAAGGCTCATTCGAAGAAGAAACTAATGATTTGCTCTTACTATAATGATAGGTCCGTATAATGAAGATAAAAAATATGATAAAAAAGCACGAGTGGACAATAATAAAATTATTTATCCTCTTTTGGATATTCACGATAATACTTAGTTGTATAGCTTTTATTATAGGGCAATATCATGAACATCAACAGATCAATTTCATAGAATCACTCTATTTTGTTATCATGACCATGACAACACTTGGTGGTGATGTTATCCTGCCATCAACGATCGGAAGATTATTCACTATTTTTTTAGCAATAACCGGTCTTTTTACTTTTTTTACAGTACTATTTCCTTTAGTCTTAATCCCATGGATGGAAAAGCAGATACAAGAGGGATTACCCACTAAAGCTTCAAATAAACTTGAAGATCATATCATTATCTGTGGATACAATGAAATGGTTGAATCCCTTGTACGTGAACTGGAAGACCATGACATACCCTTCATTGTCATTGATGATAATGAACATCATATCAGGACACTATATAATGATGAAGTCGAATGCTTATTCGGAGATCCGACTGATGAAGATGTCCTGATAAACAGTAGAATATGCAAAGCAAAATTAATAATAGCTAATTGCAGTGATGAAAAGAATGCAAATATTATTTTATCAGCAAAGGAACGGTGCGATATTAACATAATAGCTATTGTAAATGATAAGAATAATATTCATTATTTAAAATATGCAGGAGCCAATAGAGTTATTTCACCGAAAGCATTATTAGGATCATTCATCGGACGAAAAGCGGTCGCTCCGTTAAATGACAGGATCACTGGCAGTACTCATTTCATGACCGGGCTTGAGATTGCTGAGTTTCCTATATACCCCCGCAGTCCGTTACTTAAAAAAAGTCTTAAGGAATCAAGAATCGGTGAATTTACAGGAGCAAATATAGTTGGAATATGGATAAATGGTACTTTATCTTTAAACCCGGGATCTGATGAAAAAATTAAGAGGAACTCAATTTTATTAGCAGTAGGCAATAAAGAACAGCTTAAGAAATTGAAAAGACTTACACATTAATATTAAGGGATACTGATGTATGAAGAATTAGAGTATATAGAGAACCATGTCATAGTATTGGGTTATGGAGATGTTGGACATCAAGTTATTAAACACCTGACCAAAGCAGGTGTATTGTTTGTAGTAATAGATTCCGATGAAAGAGTTTTTCAGGATGTTGATTTTACATATCTGGTAGGAGATGCTGCTTCAGAGATGGTCTTAAAAAAAGCAGGTGTAAAACATGCTTCTACTGTTATCATGAATATGGGGGATGATTCTGGTATTATTTTTTCCATTTTGGTAACGCGTAAACAAAACCCAAACTGTGTGATACTTGCCCGAGCTAATAATATTCAATCTGTAGATAAGATGTATAAAGCCGGAGCTGATTATGTAGCATCATTAACAATAATTGCCGGACAGATGCTGGAACGTATTGCTACACTGCCACATGACCAGCCGCTGCGGGAAGAAACCATGATGATGTATGAAGGTATTGAAATAGAAAAATATACCGTCAGTTCTGCCTCAGCCATGGTTGGAAAAACACTAATTGAACTTGATCTTAGAAATAGTATAGGCTTAGCTATCATAGGCATCCAGATAAATAATGAGACTGTACCAGAGATTGATCCTGCTATCACTATCACCGAAGGTATGACTCTGGCAGTACTCGGAAATGAAGAACAAATAGAACAGTTCCGTAAAAAATTTGTTAGATAGTCCGATTATTAATAGAAAAAGGTGGAATAAAGCTTTGGAAATTGATCAAAATACCAATACAAGTATAATTACCTTCTCAAGAAATATTTTTATTCCTGTTACCAATATATGCCGCAATAACTGTGCATACTGCGGGTTCAAACGCAGTCCTGATGATAAGCAATCCTATATTATGAAACCTGGTGAAGTTGAAAATATTATGCATCAGGGCCAGGATTACGGTTGTACCGAAGCTCTTTTTACCTTTGGTGAGCGACCTGATGAGGAGCCTGGATATCTAAAGCGTCTTCGAATGATAGGCTATGAACATACACTGGATTACTTGATGGACCTGTGCCGCATGGCTATTAAAAAAGGACTGCTTCCGCACTGTAATCCTGGTGTGATGTCATATGAAGAACTTGCATATCTCAAGCCGGTAAATGCCAGTATGGGACTGATGCTTGAGACTACAGCCACTATCGATGCTCATGCAAATAGTCCTGGTAAAGTACCAAAGATAAGAATAGAAACAATAGAAAATGCCGGAAGATTACATATCCCTTTTACTACCGGACTGTTAGTAGGTATTGGAGAAAGCATGGACGATCGCATTGAATCGTTGCAGATAATTGCTAAACTACATCAAAGATACGGACACATCCAGGAGGTCATAATCCAGAATTTTACTCCTAAGCCTGGTACGAAAATGGCAAATCATCCCCTCCCCTCAATAGAAGAGATGATCATAACAGTGGAACAGGCACGTAAGATACTTCCCGATGATGTAGCAGTACAGGTCCCACCAAACCTGGTCTCACCTGAGATACTAA